>CAMOYX010000071.1 GCA_946630615.1 uncultured Mycoplasmatota bacterium | reverse complement strand
CATCAATTTATGCAAATTGAAGGACTACTTGTTGATAAAGATATTAGTTTATCTGATTTAAAAGGTACTATTGATGTAATAGTTAAAAAGTTATTCGGACAGAATAGTGAAACTAGATTTAGACCAAGTTATTATCAATTTACTGAACCTTCAGTAGAAGTAGATGTTTCATGTTTTAATTGTCATGGAAAAGGATGTAATATTTGTAAAAATACTGGTTGGATAACTGTTGCAGGTGCAGGAATTGTTCATCCAAATGTTCTTAAAATGAGTGGTTATGATCCAAAAGAATGGAGTGGATTTGCTTTTGGTTTTGGTGCTGAAAGATTAGCTATGCTTAAATATGGGATTAATGATTTAAGAACATTTTATAATACTGATTTAAGAGAAGTAAAAACATTTGATAGAAAGGAAGAAGATAGTAATGATTAGTTTAGAATGGGTAAAAGATTATATTGATATTAGTGATCAAGATTTAAAAGAATTAGCTGTAAAGATTACTAAAGCTGGTATTAATATTGAAAAAGTTATTACTAATCATATTGATAATTTAGTGATAGGTGAAGTAGTTGATTGTACACCACATCCTGATAGTGATCATTTAAATATATGTCAAGTTAAAATAAATGATAATGATGTAAAACAAATCGTTTGTGGTGCTTCTAATGTTAGAAAAGGACTTAAAGTTATAGTCGCACTATCTGGTGCTATTCTTCCTGGAAATTTTGAAATAAAGAAGAGTAAAATTCGTGGTCAAGAATCAAATGGTATGATTTGTGCTTTATTTGAATTAGGACTTGAAGAAAAAACAGAAGAAAATTATAGTAAAGGAATTCATGAATTACCAAGTGATGCTCCAGTTGGAAAAGATCCACTAGTATATATGGGATTAGAAGATACTTTATATGAATTAGATATACATAAACATAGAAATAATGATTGTTATTATCATATTGGTTTTGCATATGAAATAGGAAGTATATTAAATAGAAAAGTCACACTTCCAGAAGATGATTTTAATGTTATAGATGATAATATCGAAAAACATTTTAAATTAGATGTTAATACTAAGAAATGTAATTATTATAGTGCTAGAATGGTTACTGATGTTGAAATTAAGGAATCACCTGATTTTATTAAGAAAAGATTAATCGCAGCTGGTATGAGACCAATTAATAATGTAGTAGATATTTCTAATTATGTTATGCTTGAATATGGTCAACCTCTTCATTTCTTTGATAAAGATAAACTTGGTAATCATATTGTAGTAAAAGATGCAGATGATAATGAAGAAGTTATCACATTAGATGGTAAAAATAGAGTATTATCAAAAGATGATATTGTAATTACTGATGGTAATAAAACTGTATGTATTGCCGGAGTAATGGGTGGTGAAAATACTGAAGTAGATGATAGTACAAAAAATATTCTAATTGAGGCTGCTATATTTGATGCTGTAAGTATTAGATATACTGCATCTAAGCTTAACCTTAGAAGTGAAGCTTCTATCCGTTATGGTAAAGGTTTAAGTCCAGAATATACTGCTAAGGCACTAAGAAGAGCATGTCATTTACTTGAAAAATACGCTAATGCTAAAGTATTAACAGGAGAAGTTTTATATGATAAAACTGATAAAACAAAAAAAGTTGTTAGTTTCTATCCTGAAGAAGTAAATAAAATGTTAGGTATAAATATTAATACTGATGATATGAAAGTAGAATTAGAAAGATTAGGATTTGACTATGAATTAAAAGATAACAAATTCATTGTTACTATACCTAGTAGAAGATTAGATATTGATCCTAATGTTAATGATATAGCAGAAGAAATTGGTAGACTTTATGGTTATCATAATTTAGTATCAACACTTCCTAAAGTAGGTATCAAAAAAGGTGAATATATTGGTGATGTTAAATATCGTAAAAGTGTATCTAAACGTCTTAGAAGTTTAGGAATAAATGAAGTAAAAACATATACATTAGTTTCACCTGAAATGGCTAATATGTTTAAATTTGATACTAGAAAGAATGTTGTTTTACCAAATCCAATGAGTTTAGATAAGAGTGTAGTTAGATTAAATCTAATTCCATCATTAATGAAAGTATACGAATATAATAAAGCTAGAAAAGTTAAAGATGTTCTTATTTATGAAATTTCTAAAACATATGATTCGGAATATAATGAATCTTTAAAACTAGGTATTTTGATGAGTGGAAGTTACTTAAAAAATACTTGGAATGGACAAAATATAAAAGTAGATTTTTATGTTTTAAAAGGTATTGTAGAAAATGTATTAGAGTATTTAGGATTTAGTAATAGATACAGTATTGAATCTAGTATTATTTCTGATATTCATCCGGGAATAAGTGCTGGAATTAATGTAGATAAATCAGAAGTAGGATATCTTGGTAAGATTCATCCGAATATTACTAAAGATGATATTTATGTTGCTGAAATTAATTTAACTACTTTAATGGAAAAGAAAGTTAGAGCAATTAAATATAATGAAGTTTCTAAATATCCTGAAGTAAATAAGGATCTTGCTTTCGTTGTTAAGAAAGATGTAAATGCTAAAGATTTAATGAACGAAA
>CAMOYX010000070.1 GCA_946630615.1 uncultured Mycoplasmatota bacterium | reverse complement strand
CCAACGTTTACAAACAAATTCGACATGTTTGTAACATTAGATACATCAATATCTTTTATTCCAATTAATTCATTTAAATTAGGTAATCCGTTAAAGAACCAAGACATATCTGTAACATGACTAAAATCTGCTCCTGTTATGTCTATACTTGTTATTGTTGTATTGAAATCCAACTTACTCAAGTTACTGAATTTTACGTTTCTAAGTGATGCAGATTCAAGGTTTTTAAGGTTATAAAAAATTTGTATATCCGATACATTATCTTCTAGCCCAGAAAAATCCCAGTTATCTAAATTTATGCTAGTAACATAAGAATCTCTAAACATATTCCCTGCATGTTTCAAGTTACTTGTATTCCAATTAGATAAATCAATATCAATATTTAGATTTTTCATGTTTTCAAAAATACTACTTACGTTTTCTATTTTATCTACTTTGACAGTTTCTAAACCAATTATATTTTCAAAAGATGATTCATTAAACATATAAGTCATATTAGTAACATTAGTCATATCTGCATTTGTAAAGTCTATAGTTTCAGCATAAGCCTTATTAAACATAAAACCCATGTCAGTAATACTACTCATTTTTTTGTTGCTAAAATCAAAACTAGTAATATGAGATCCACTAAACATGCTAGAAGCATTTACCACTTTAGAAAAGTCAAAATTTGTTAAATCCAGTTCTTTTAAACTTTGATTACTACTAAAAAAATATGATGAATTCTCGTTAAAAGCAATTTTTTCTGCTTCAGTATATAATTTACTATCAGTTCCATTAACATATAAGTATATAGGATATTTTGAATAAGATGCTGATACATCTGCTACATAAGTCCATCCAGTTGGTATTTCATTTGTATATTCAAATGAGGTATAATTTGTACCATGAAAACCAGCCTTACTTATAGTATTCCCAAAATCAATTTTATTCATTAAATCTGCTAATATTACTTCATCAGTACCTACAGCATTTAATACTACTTTACCATTCCAAGACTTATTTTGACCTTGTTCATTAGTTATATCATAAGGAAGCCATACTCTTAAGTTATAGTCTATTGATTTACCTGGTTTTAGTATACCTTCTACTAAAGTATTTGAAGATAGCCCATTATCTAACTCTGTGGATGCAGCATCTAGACTACCTAGTCTTTTTGGCATATCACTAGATAGAGATACATTAAGTAAATTAGTATCTAAGGTAGAACCTGTTAATGTTTCTAAGTTTATATTATATTTTGCTTTTACATTACATGAGTTAGTTACTCTAAAGCTATATGGAGTTAAGTTATTAGCTTCTTCATCAGTAATTGGATAAGCTCTATTTAAACTAATATCATTACTTTCATTAGTAAATGTTATATTAAAACAACCTGATAATACTAGATTATTTTCACTTACTATAGTCTTATTCCAGTAAGCATATGTAGCCCCTATTACTAAACATAGTACTAGTACTATGCTCAAACTAATTGATAATATAATTTTATTTTTATTCATATATAACTCCTACCTTCTTAATTTAAATATATTAAAAATATCTTTCTTTGGAAGATTTTTTATTTTTCACTTTCTACTATTGGACCAGCTTTATCACTTCTACCTGATGCATACTCTAAGTCGTTTATTGCTTCTAGTTCCATTAGTTTTCCTTGTTCTTTATTGAATGTTTTTAATTTTTTAAATGAATCTTCTATTCTTTCATGTAGAGTATTATATTCATTTATATTTATAGTAGGGTCTATCTCTTTTATTCTTAGTCTTGCTTTATCTATAGCTATTTTATAATAGTATATTAAATCTTCATAAGATTTATCTTCTATTATTTTATTTAGTATAGCTTCTTTACTATATTCTTTAAGATATCTATATTCATTATTAATAGCGTTTTCAATTAGTCTTTCAGGTGTTATTCCTTCTTGTACCCCATTATCTATTAGTCTTCTAAATAATAATTTATAAGTATCTTCTATATAACATCTATATAGTGTTTTATAGTCATACTTTGTATCAAATCCAAGTTTATCTTCTACAACTGGATAACATAATTCGTACATTTTGTCTAAATAATCATATTCCATCCTGCATCATCCTTTTAGTAAGTATAACATAAAAAAAGATTATATTTTATATAATCTTTTTATTAGTTACATGAATTACTTGGAGTAGCTTTAATAGTACCAGATAAAGTCTTACCCATATCAGCACTTTGATCTACTGCTGAGTTATTATAAATTATTTCTAATCTATAATTTTTAGAAGTATTTGCTGGAATATTTAAATTATCTAATGTAGCTGTGTAACTAGTTTGAGGGAACACTGCTTCTCCTACTTCTACTTCACCATCATATAAAACTATAGTTACATCATTTTGATTTACAAATGTATTTATAACATTATCTATTTCTAAACTAGTACATAGTGAGTAACTATTTGGATTAGTAATAGTTATATTCTTTATAGCTTTTTCTCCTGGTATCATATTAGAGTTATCTAATACTGTATCACCTGTTAAAGTTAAATTAGATAGTTCATTTGCAGTTATTGTTGTTGTTTTATTTTCTTCATTTAATTTAACTACAGAACCAGTAAAGTATGCATATGCTCCAGCAAATGTAACACTTACAAGTGCTATTGCTGCTGCACCTAATAC
>CAMOYX010000069.1 GCA_946630615.1 uncultured Mycoplasmatota bacterium | reverse complement strand
ACAGGTACATTTACTCCAAACTAAGAATATGTGTAAACACATATTCTTTTTTATTTCATAAAAAATCAATATATGTTACCCTTATAAAGGTTGTCTAAGTAGGAGTGATAAGAATGAAAAAGAAAATAATATTAACTATACTATTAATATTACTAATAATAACAATAGGTTTAGGCAGTACTTATGCCTATTGGCAAAAAACAAGTATAACAACTAATAATATAATTAAATCAGATTGCCTAGATGTAGAATTTGAAGAAAATATAGATAACAGTAACATTACGTTAACAAGTGCATATCCTATGTCTGATGAAGAAGGTATAGAAGGAAAGTACTATAGTTTTACTCTAAGAAATAAATGCAATAACAAGGTAAAAGTAAATATTAATATAGATACTCTAAAAGATTCTACATTAGATGAAAAATATATTAAATATAACTTAGAAAGAAATGTAACAGAAATAAGTGACTATGGTGGTTACTATGAAGATGGATTTGGTAGAACTAATTATTCAAGTGGATATACACTAACTACATATGACGGAGGAAATAAAACCTCTATCATAGGAAATGAATTAAAAAATATATCAAGTAATGATAACATAAAAACATCTCATTTAATTCATGAAGATATACTTGAAAAAGACTATTCTAAAACATATTATCTAAGACTATGGCTAGATAATGATTCTCCAATAGAAGAAACAATAAATAAAACATGGACTAGTAAAATATCTATTAACGAAACTATTACTAATAATAACTCATATACTACTCTAATAACAGGAAATGAATTCCAAGAACTATTAGAATCTAATAATATAGATAAAACTTTAATTACGAATATAACTACAACTACAACTAAACCAGATGAAACTATAAATAAATATAAAGTATCAAGTGATGACTCTCTATATGAAGTATATGCGTATCTAGATAATACCAATCTAGTATTATATTCTGAAGATGGAAGAATATACTTAAATAAAGATTCAGAAAACATCTTCAATGGTTTTTCTAGTATCACTAAATTTAATGCAAACATATTAGACTTCTATTTAGTATCAAACTTAGTAAATGGTTTTAGTAATATGACAAGTCTAGAAGAAATAGACGTTACAAGAACTAACTTAGTTAATGTTTATCAATTAGATAATCTATTTGATAATTCTATTAACTTAAAAACTATAAAAGGAATGGATGACATAGAACTAGATAACGTAAAAACTCTAAACAATGCATTTAGAAATACATCTATAGAATATCTAAATCTATCATCTATAAGAACATCTTGGATGTATCAAAATGTAACTCTAGTAGGTGACGGAAGTACTAAGATTAAAACTATTAATTTAAGTAACTGGGACTTTACAAGAATTAGAATAAATGACTTACAAACCATATTAAATAAAAGCATTACAAGTATTACTTTAAGAAATACAACACTTGGTACATATTTAGGAGAGTATGATACATTTTATTACTCTGAATCATATCCAAAAGGACAAGCATTTGGTGTAAATAAAGTATATGATAAATTTGATATCACAAATGCTAAATTTGTAGGAAATATGGAAGGTGTACTACAAGCTTTAAGAAATACTAAAATAACTGGTTTAAGCACAGTTGATACTTCAAGAGCAGGAAGCTTTAAAAGTTTATTTGGAGGAACAAACATATATAATAATATATCTGAAATATCTTATTGGAATGTTTCAAATGTTAAGAACTTTGATAACTTCTTTGGTGTAGACAATTCGGTCCCATATAATCTAGCTCCACTAAATAGATGGTTCATTAACTCTGAAGCAACCTTTAATAATTTCTTACAACTAAGAGCTGCTCCAAGTTCATACACCATGCCAAGCTGGTCAGGCGGTACATGGCAAGAGACAAGTGGATATTTATCATTTATAAGAAATTAAGAATATGTGTAAACACATATTCTTTTTATTATAAAAAAAATTAATATATGCTATCATTATGAAGGTTATCTTAATAGGAGGGTAAAATGAAAAAGAAAATAACATTAACTATACTATTAATATTACTAATAATAACAATAGGTTTAGGCAGTACTTATGCCTATTGGCAAAGAACAAGTGTATCAAATAATAATATAGTATCTTCATCATGTCTAGATGTAGAATTAAATGACTATGGTGACCTTAGACCATTTTCATTAACTAACACATATCCAATGACTGATGAAGAAGGCCTAGATTTAGTACCATATTACTTTAATGTAACTAATAATTGTGGCACTGATACTAAATTCACAATAAGCATAGAAACATTAAAAGATTCTACTCTAGATGAAAAATATATTAAATATAACTTAGAAAAAAGAATACCTGAATTATCTTACTACACATACTATGGAGATAATAATCAAAATGCAGGAGGTACTTACAAGGATGTATTTAAAGAAAGTAATCTAGGTATTCTAGGTAATGAATTAGAAGAATTACCATCAAGTGATGAATATAAAACATCTCATGTTATATATGAAGATGTACTAAGTTCTAGTTTTGACTTTAATAGAAAAGTATTCTATCTAAATCTATGGCTAGACTATGACTCACCAATAGAAGAAACAATAAATAAAACATGGGAAAGTAAAATAAAAATAACTGCTATACCTACAACAAAAAAAGCTTATACAGAACTTATAACTGGACAAGATTTCCAAAAAGT
>CAMOYX010000068.1 GCA_946630615.1 uncultured Mycoplasmatota bacterium | reverse complement strand
TACTTATAACTGAATCGATTTTAGTTATATCAGCATCATATTGAGCTTTATCTCCTACAATTACTCTTTCTATTTCATCTTGTGTTCCACCTAGTTTTCTATATAACCATCTATCAATTAATTTTCTTTGTAAATCATTTGATAATCCTTTGAAATCATCACAATCCATTGTTTTAACACTTAATGGATAGAAGTGAAGTTCTGAACTATCTTCTGCATAGAAACTATTTACGATTAAACATCCAGCTATTTGTGTTTCAGCTGTTTCTACATCTGCTTTTGGAGCAATTATATGTCCTGCAAATGGAGCTTTATCTGCTAGTTTGATATATGTAGCATTTGGAATACTAAATACTATATTTCCATGATAATCATCAGTTATTAATCCATCTTCTTCATATTCTTGATTAGCTTCTGTTTTACCATAGTAATCGTTTGTTTCTATATATTTACTGCCTTTATCTCTAGTTACTTTTGGTAAAGTTATATTTCCTGAATTTTTAATAGTGATAATTGTTAATTTATCTTTATTTGATGCGAAATCATCATATACTATTTCTGTAACTTGAGATACATCATCTATAGTATAATTTCCACCTATTTTAACATGTACAACCCCATTTTCTGGTTTAAGTATTGTACCTTCAGATATTCTACTTTGTTCAGCAACCACTGTATCATATAATCTATCATAATTGATATAAGTATTGTTTGAGTATGTTATACCTGAACCAACATAATAGTAGTTCTCATCTCTCCAAAAATCTGTACTATGATACATCCATTGATAATAATCTGTTGAATTCGGATTCATAAATAGATCATTTCTACTACTTCTTCGTTCTGATTCAGCATCCCAATATTTAATATAGTAATTTGGGGTACTTTTATCAGAGTCCCAACCTGTATTTATTCTTCCGTTAATATTTGATTCATTTACTCTATTACTTTCTAAATCCATTCTAATTGAATTTGGATTATTTGGATCTCCATATTCATAATCTTCTAATCCTAAATCGCCTTTAATTAATAATGGACCTGCGATATGGAATACACTAACACTACCATTAGGTACACCTTCTTTTGCTAATTTAGCATTAGATTGATAATTATTTTTACCTAGTGAAATAATACTATAGTTCTTTAGCAAAGTTACAATTGAGTAATCTCCATAATAAGCATCATCAGTAAAGTCTTTATATTCAACTTTGTAACTTTCTCCTAATTCCATACTTACTGTTGCATCATTAGTTAATGTTGCTCCATTTAATGATAAATCACCTACATGAGTAATACTGTTAGCATATATTCCACCAATTGTGTCATATTGTTTAGTATAATTTCCTGTTGAAGATGAATAATCCCATACACATTCTGTATTTACATAAACATCTGCTTTTGGAGCTACAATACTACCTTGTACTATAGTTGTTTCTAAATATCTAGCATTTGGATAATTTAGAATTATATTTCCTGTATAATTGCCACCATTATTTACATAATTATCTAATGAAGAATCGTCAATATATATAATAATATTGTTAACTGCTATAGTATCAACAAAATTAAATATATATAATTCATCAGGTTGATAATTTGAAATATATAATTCTTTGAAAAATAGTTCTTCACAACGCGAATAACTATTTCCTGATTTTCTATAGAAATATACATCTGCATCATTTCTACCAGTGTTATTAACTAGATAATTACCTGGAGAATTTACTTCAATCAAATAACTATTCATAGATTTTGCTTCTTCAAGTAATTTGTTAGATTCATTGATTACTTGAACATACATTTGATCAAAGTTAACACTTCCACCCTGAGATTTTGCTAAGACATTTCCATTTACTGTAAGACCATTTATTTCTCCTGGATTAGTACCTGAAACATTGTCATTGTATTCTTCTAGTGTTGAATTATTGTTATTAGCACCAAAAGTAACTACTGAATAGTTCTTTAATAGACTATTAAGTGAATTCTCATTTGAAGCTGCAAATACTAATTTAGAAGGAATTATCATTAATCCTACAACAATTATTATCAATAAAAATTTCTTCATCATAAATACTTTCTCCTATCTTATTTAATTATATTATTGTATTATTTTTTAGTCAACACCATATATATTTTATTTTTGTTTTGTAAAAAAACACATAGTTTTTACTACTATGTGTCTATATCATTTTTTTCTTATATGTATCTGGTGTGTTATTATTAGTAATTTCTAATACATAATTATATTCAAAATCTTTTGGACCTTTTTGTTTTATATCAGCTACTTGCTCTTCTAACCCTTCTCTTAGGGTTGTTTTTGTCTTATATCCTAATAGTTTTCTTGCTTTATTAGATGAACATATAGCGTGTTTTACTTCTTTTGGTCTATCTTTTACATATGTTGGATTTAGATCAAAATCTAAAATTTCAGCTATTTCTTTTGCTAATTCATTAATTGTCACAAATTCTTCATCTGGTCCAATATTAATTATTTCTCCGTTTAAATTATCTTGTGTAATTACTCTGTCTATACATTCTAGACAATCATCTATGTATGAAAAGCATCTTTTTTGTTCTCCGTCTCCATATATGATTGGTTGTTCACCCTTTAACATTTTATTAATCATAATAGCAGCGACATTACGGTATGGATCTGTATAATTTTGTCTTGGCCCATATATATTATGTGGAACTATTATTGTATAGTATATGTTATTTAATTCGCACATTTGCTTTATTACTAGTT
>CAMOYX010000067.1 GCA_946630615.1 uncultured Mycoplasmatota bacterium | reverse complement strand
TATTCAGTTACAGTTCCTGCAAGTGTATCTACTGTCAAAGTAGTTGCATCTAAAGATAGTCAATATGCATCTGATCCAGTAGGTACAGGTGATATTGAAGTATCTGAAGGATTAAATAAATTAAAAGTTACAGTTACAAGTGAGACAAATGTATTAAGAGAATACACATTAAATGTAACTGTTAAAGATGAAAATCCTATTAAAGTTAATGTTAATTCAAATGATTATACAATAGTTAAGAATGCTAAAAACTTAACTAAACCAGATAATTTTGAAGCCACAACTATTAAGATTAATGATATAGAAGTACCAGCATTTAAAAATGAGACTTTAAATATTATATTAGTTGGAGTTAAAGATGAAGCTGGTAATGTTTATTTATCTATATATAATGAAAGTAAAAAAGAATATTTGCTATTTAATTCTAATAAGAGTGCTATTCTAAATCTTTATATAATGAATATTAAAGATGAGAAAGAAGGATTTCATAAAGACACTATTAAAGTAAATGGTAATACTTATGAAGGATTAGTAAGTGATGTTGATAACTCAGTAATACTAGTTTATGCAAAGAATTTAAATGATGGATATGACAATTATTATTTATATAACGAAAATAATAATACATTTACTATTTATAATGATTCTATAACTAAGAGTTTAAAAGAAGAATTGGATAGATATAAACAAGTTTTAATGTATGGAGCTGGTGTAGTAGGTTTTCTATTATTACTTGTTATTATCTTAATTTTTAGAAGACCTAAGAAGAAAGTTATTTATAAAGGATCTTTAGAAGAAACTAAAGAAGAAGAAAAAAAAGAAGCTTTCGAAAAAGTAGAAGAAAAAGAAGAAGTAGTAGAAGAAAAGAAGCTTTCTAAAAAAGAATTAAAGGCTTTAAGAAAAGAAGAAAAGAGAAAAAAGAAACAAGCTAAGAAAGAAAAACTTGACGAAGGGGAAGTATCTTTAGAAGAAGTTAACGACGAACAAAAAGAAGAAGATAAAAAAGAAGTAGAAGAAGTTAAAGAAAATAAAGAACTATCAAGAACTGAAGCTATTAGAAAAGTAAAAGATGCTGAAAAGATTGTTGATAACTTTGATAATAAGAGTAAAAAGTCTTCTAGAAGAGAAGAAGATGAAGAAGAATTTGCTAGTTTAGATAAAACTAGAGATATAAAGTTAAGAAAAGTAAAAGAAAAACTTGAGGAAACTCCTAAAAATGCTAAAATAGAAGACAGAGACGAAGTTGGAGAGGAAGACGAAATGTTTGACTTACTAACAGATGGAAAGAGAAATAAAAAAAGAAAGTAGGTTGTTACCATGTCAAAAGATAATGAAACAAAAGAAAACTTATCTGCATATAAACTAGCACATAAGGGATCTAGTAAACATCATGGACCTTTAATAATTTTTGGCATTCTAGTATTTGTATTTGTGGTATTAGTAGCTTACTTAGTTACTAATCAAATATATATGACTAAGAAGAGTGATGAAATACTTGCTCATCAAAGTAACTGTACAGAGTTCAAATTACTTGGTACTTTTGAAAAGAGAGATGTATATACAGCTTGCTTAAGTGATAATATTGAAACTAAGATTTTACTTAATACTTATTCTATTCCAAACGATATTGTAAATAATAAAATACGTATAGAAAAATTTATTTCTAAATTACATAAAGCTGGAACATTAAATGATGGAGGAACTACAATATTCTATAATGATGATTTAGTTGTTGTTTCTTGTCATAAAATGTTAGATACATTAGATCAATATGGTAAAACAGTATATGTAGATGACATAATCATTGGTGATAGCTCATTTGGTTATTCAGATGATCTATGTTCTGTAAAATTAAAGTAAATTATAATGTAAAGAAGTGACTATAGGGTAGTCACTTCTTTTCTATTAAATTTCTTTAATTTATTTATTATGATTAATAGACATGTTATAATCAAAAAAGATAGAGGTGATTAGAGTTGAAACTTATTAAAGTAGAACATGCTTATAAAGTTTATAAGAATGGTACAACTGGAATTGCCGATTTAAGTGTATCCATTGATAAAGGAGAATTTGTATTTGTC
This sequence comes from uncultured Mycoplasmatota bacterium, assembly GCA_946630615.1. GTDB lineage: Bacteria > Bacillota_I > Bacilli_A > RF39 > UBA660 > Ventrenecus. The sequence goes on along the minus strand of CAMOYX010000067.1, from coordinate 747 downwards.
ATTGGTTCAACTGGATCTGGTAAATCAACATTTATTAAAATGCTATATAGAGAAGAAAAACCTACTAAGGGACAAGTTATAGTAGGTGGTATTGATGTAGCAAGATTACGTAACTCAAAGGTATATAAATTAAGAAGAAGAGTAGGAGTAGTATTCCAAGACTTTAAACTATTACCTAAACTTTCTGTTTATGAAAACGTAGCGTTTGCCCTTGAAAGCATTGGTATGCCTTCAAGTGAAATAAGACCTAAAGTTATTAAAGCAATTGAAGCAGTAGGTTTAAAAGATAAGCTTAGAAATATGCCAACTGAGTTATCAGGTGGTGAAATGCAACGTGTTGCAATAGCAAGAGCTATTGTAAATGAACCTAAGTTATTAATATGCGATGAACCTACTGGTAACCTTGACCCTACTACTTCTAAGGAAGTAATGAGTTACTTAGAAAAGATTAACGAAGAACTTGGTACTACTATTGTAATGGCAACTCATGATAAAGAAATAGTTAATAGAATGAAGAAGAGAGTTTTATTAATTGATCATGGTGCATTAGTAAGTGATGAGAAGAAGGGAGGTTACAAGAAAGCAAATGAAAGCGTTTAGAATTATTGGAAGAAGTATAAGAGATTCTTTTAAGAGTGTTTTCCGTAACCTATCTTTATCTATGGCATCTATTTTATGTACTACTATTACATTAATATTAGTTGCTGTAAGTTTATTTTTAAGTTATAACGTAAGAGAAGTTACTAA
>CAMOYX010000066.1 GCA_946630615.1 uncultured Mycoplasmatota bacterium | reverse complement strand
TTAATAATTTTTATATTATTTTGTTTATTACTTTTATATTTATGTGCTATAGCAGTACTTAATTTTTCTTCATTTGCAAATGAAAGTGAGTTTTATGGTTTAAATCCATTCCCAGCATTTGGACCAGATTATATTATGCTTACTTTATTTATGTTTGCAGTAGCATTAATTTTAATATTTAGTTCTGTATCAAGTTATATATTTGAGAGGGATAAAGGTGCTAAGAGATTTATTGATATTTCTCCTAAGAGTGATAAAGGTTACTCTAGATGGGCAACTGAAAAAGAAATGAAAAGTGATACAGATGTAGAAAAAGTAGTTCTTACTGATGAAGTAACTAAAGCTGGAGGTATACCATTAATAAATAATGGTAAAGAAGCATGGGTTGATAACTCAGAATACCATACTCTAGTTATAGGTTCTTCTGGTTCAGGTAAAACTGCCTGTATAGTTAAACCTACAGTTAACTTCCTTGCTAAATCTGGAGAATCAATGATTATAAACGACCCTAAAGGTGAAATATTTGAATATTCTTCAGGTTACTTAAAGAGTAAAGGCTATAACGTTGTAGTATTAAACTTCCGTGATACTGCAAGAGGTAACTCATGGAATCCTTTATATATACCTTATTCTTATTATAAAGAAGGTAAAAAAGATAAAGCTATCGAGTTATTAAGAGATGTTGCTAATAACATTATCGTTGATCCTAAAGCATCTGATCCATTCTGGGGTCATGCTGCTGCTGAATACTTTGAAGCTTTAGCTTTAGGTTTATTTGAATTTGGTAAAGAAGATGAAATAAATATTAACTCAATTAATAGTATGGTTAATATTGGTGAAGAAAAGTTAATGGGTAAAACATTTGCTCAACACTTTTTTAAATATGTAGGAGAAGATTCAATTGCATATAACTTAGGTGCTGGTACATTTAATACTGCTCAAGATACTAAGTCTGGTGTTATTTCTACATTTAAAGAAAAATTAAATATTTTCTCAACTCAAGAAGGTTTATCTGAAATGCTTTCTAATTCTGACTTTGATATGAGAAAGATTGGTGAAGATAAAACTGCTGTATTCTTAATTATTCAAGATGAAAAAAAGACATATCACTCATTACTTACAATATTCTTAAAACAATGCTATGAAACATTAATTGATGTTGCTCAAAACTCTGAAGGTAATAAATTAAAATATAGAACAAACTTCTTATTAGATGAGTTTGCTAACATGCCAGCATTAGCTGATGTTGATGCTATGGTATCTGCTGCTCGTTCAAGAAAAATAAGATTTACATTTATCATTCAAAACTTTGCTCAATTAGAACAAGTTTATGGTAAACAAATTGCTTCTACATTAAAAGGTAACTGTGGTAACTTAATTTATTTAATATCTCAAGAAATGGAAGCCTTACAAGAAATTTCTAAAATGTGTGGAGAAGTTAAGAGTAAAGATAAAGATAAGACTGCTTCAACTCCACTTGTAACTATTACAGACTTACAAAAGATGAAACTATTCCAAGCAATTATTATTAGACTTCGTATGAGTCCATTTAAAGTTCAATATACTCCAGAATTTAAGATTAACTGGGGACATGATAAATTCCCTTACGAATATCCAAATAGAGAAGTAGGTAAAGTAAAAACATTTAGTATTAAGAACTTTGTAAATGAACAAAGAGAAAAGGAAATGAAGGAATCTATGGGTGGAAATGATGATAATCCTTTCTTATCTAATACAAATCCTTTCCAATTTCCTAAATCACAATCAAATCCTTTCTTAGATAGTCCATTTACATCATCAAAGTCTAGTAGTAATCCATTCACTTCTCAATCAAATCCATTTGCAGCTGATATGTTTGGTATGCCAAATGAAGATAACTCAACTATTAAAGATAAATTTGGAGATCTAGGCATTCCTAATACTGATAAACCAATATCAGCATTATCTAATGAAGAAATAGATAAGATGATAGCTGATATTGATAAAAAACTAGCTGAATTAGATGCTGAAGAAAAAGAAAATGGTAATGATGATAGCAAGTTTGATGTTACTTCTTTTGAACTTCCTCCACTTAGCATGGAAGAAGAGGAAAAACGTAGTAATATGGAACTCCCTAAATTAGAAAGTGAAGTAGTAGAAGAAGCTATTACTAAGCCTGTTCAAGAAGTAGTTAGTAAACCTGTAGTAGAAGAAAAAAATAAATTAGAAAAATTAGTAGAAGAACAACCTAAAAAAATAGAATCATTAGAGAGTTTAGATGATGATAAACCTAGAATTAATGTTGATGAAGACTCAATTGTTATGAATGATAATTTAGTCTCTGATGATGAATTCTTTGATGATTTCTTTGATGAATAATATGTAAAACTAGATTAATTTAATCTAGTTTTATATTTATCTATAAACTATACTTAATGAGAGGAGAATAGATATGGAATATGTAATAATAGCTTTACTTATAATTGTTTTTATAACACTTATAGTACTTATTTTAAAGGTTAATAAGAACACTAATAACGATACAAGTGTATCTAATACTATGATGGAATTTAGAAGCCAAATAGTAGAATCTTTACTTAAGAATCAAAATACTTTAACTAAAGAAATAGGAGAATTCAAATATGAATTCTCAGATAAATTAAATAAAGATTTTAAAACTTTATCTGAAGGTATAGAAGCTAGATTAATAAAGATAAATGAAATTGTTAATACAAGAATTGATGAAAACTTTGAAAAGACTAATAAAACATTTAATAATATCTTAGAAAGATTAACTAAGATAGATGATGCTCAAAAGAAAATAGATAGCTTATCAAATGATATAGTTTCTTTACAAAGTATATTAACAGATAAAAAGACTAGAGGTAATTTTGGAGAATTTACTTTAGAGTC
>CAMOYX010000065.1 GCA_946630615.1 uncultured Mycoplasmatota bacterium | reverse complement strand
AAGGAATGCGTGATTTTATGAGAAAAATTGTTGATGGTAATGAAGCTGCTTCTAAGATGGCTTATTTATTTTCTGAGGTATGTAGTATTTATCCAATTACTCCATCTAGTCCAATGGCAAATAATGTAGATAAGATGAGTAATAAAGATAATTATAATTTATTTCATGATAAGGTATTAGTTAGTGAAATGCAAAGTGAAGCTGGTGTTGCTGGTGCTATGCATGGAGCGTTACTATCTGGATCATTAGCTTCTACATTTACTTCTAGCCAAGGTCTTCTTTTAATGTTACCTAATATGTATAAGATAGCTGGAGAAGGTTTACCTGGTGTAATGCATGTTGCAAGTAGAACTATTGCTACTCATGCTTTATCTATATTTGGAGATCATTCTGATGTATATCAAGCTAGAGATACAGGATTTTGTATGTTAGCTTCTACTTCAGTAGATGATGCTTATTATTTATCTGCAGTTGCTCATTTATCAGCAATAAAGGGTAGTTTACCTTTTATGCATTTCTTTGATGGATTTAGAACTAGTCATGAATTAAATGTTATAGATGAATTAAATGAAAAAGATTTATTAAAATTAGTAGATAAAGATGCTTTAAATAGATTTAAGGATAGATCATTAAATATTAACAGTAATAACCAATATGGTATGAGTGTTAATGAAGATATTTATTTTCAAGAAGTAGAAGCAAGAAGTAAAGATTATAATAATATTCCTGATATAGTTAATAACTATATGGAAAGTATTAATAAACTTGCCAATACTAATTATAAACCATTTAATTATTATGGAGATAAGAATGCAAAGTATGTAATAGTTGCTATGGGTTCAGTTTGTGATACTGCTAAATTAGTAATAGATGAAGAAAATAAAAAAGGAAGAAAATTAGGTTTAATTGAAGTACATTTATATAGACCTTTTTCTTTAAAATATTTATTAAATGTATTGCCTCGTAGTGTTAAAAGAATTGCAGTGCTTGATATGTGTAAAGATCAAGGTAGTGTAGGTGAACCACTTTATTTAGATATACTATCATGTTTACATAGTAAAGGTATAGAAATATATGGCGGTAGATATGGATTAAGTAGTAAGGATGTTAATCCAAGCCATATATATTCTGTATTTAATATGTTAGAGAATAATCCTAAGAATAATTTTACTGTTGGTATAAAGGATGATTTATTAAATACAAGTTTAGAAATTATTCCTTATAATATTGATTTAAATACTTTTGAATTAGAAATATATGGATTTGGTTCTGATGGAATGGTATCTGCATCTAAAGATATAATGCATATATTAGGTGAAGAAGGAAGCTTTGTACAAGGATATTTTTCTTATGATTCTAAGAAGAGTGGTGGAGTAACTCATTCACATTTAAGATTCGGAGACAAAAAAATTAATGCTCCTTATTATGTTACTGAATCTAATTTGGTTGTAGTAACTAAAGATAGTTATTTTACTAATTATCATATTTTAGATAATGCTAGAGAAAACTCTATATTACTTGTTAACTCTAGTGATGATAAAAAACTAATGGAAATGATTAGTGCGTATGACTTAGATATTATAAAGAAACGTAATATAAAGGTATTAACAATAGATGCTAATAAGATAGCTTTAGAAAATAATATACCTGGTAAGATTAATAAGATAATAGAATCAGTTATATTAAATTTATTAGGTGTTAATAATTACTTAGATATATTAAATAATAGTATTGATAAACAATTTAGTAGCAAAGGTGAAGATGTTATAAATAATAATAAGAATGCTATTAAAGATGCTTCTAAATTTGTTAAGAAACTTGCAATTATAAGAATCAATAAACCTATTAGTGAAATGCCTACTAATATTATTAGTATGATAAATCATAGATTAGGTAATACTTTATCTACTAGTGATTTAGAAGAATTTAGATTTGGAAAGACTACAGGTGGCTTAACTAAATTTGAAAAGAGAGGTACAAGTGAAGTAGTAAGTAAATGGAATAGTGAAGCTTGTATACAATGTGGTATGTGCTCTATGATTTGTCCACATGCTGCAATAAGACCATTCTTATTAGAAGATAAGAGTATTGGAGTTGAAGCAGTAGGGGCTAAGAAATATAACTACGTTATTTCAGTATCTCAAAATGATTGTACTGGATGTGGCCTATGTGTGTCTATCTGTCCTGGTAAAGCTGGAGTAAAAGCACTTAGTATGGAAAAGAAAGATAATAATGATGATGAATTAACAGATAAGTTATTTAATCATTATACTAATCCAGAAGTGTTTAATAAATTTAGCATTAAAGGTAGTCAGTTTGAGAAACCAAGATTTGAGTTTTCAGGTGCGTGTGCAGGTTGTGGAGAGGCTGCTTATCCTAAGTTATTAACTCAGTTATTTGGAGATGAAATAGTAGTAGCTAACGCGACTGGATGTTCATCTATTTATGGTGGATCTTTCCCATCTACACCTTATTCAATACCTTGGGCTAATTCTTTATTTGAAGATAATGCTGAATTTGCTTATGGTATTAATTTAAGTTATAAGAATAAGAGAGAAAGAATAAGAAAGATTATAAAAGAATCTATAAATTCTGTATCACTTGAAACTAGAAATGTATTTGAAGAATTATTAGATAATTTTGATGATTATAAAATAACTAGTAATATTAAAAACAAATTATTAGAATTAGATGATTTACCAATTAATATAAAAGAATTAATTGATTATGTTCCATCTAGAGTAGTAGTTGCACTTGGAGGAGATGGATGGGCATATGATATTGGCTTTGGTGGAATAGATCATGTGTTGTCTAGTGGAGAAAATATAAAAGTAGTGGTATTAGATACTGAAGTATATTCAAATACTGGCGGCCAATCTAGTAAGTCTTCTAATATTGGACAAGTATCTCAATTTGCATCTTTAGGAAA
>CAMOYX010000064.1 GCA_946630615.1 uncultured Mycoplasmatota bacterium | reverse complement strand
ATATGTTTTACACAAGTTATATTTTATGATGTCAGATGAATAAATAATATCTAGAACGTCATCTAGATTAAAATCAAAAACTACAAGAAAATAATCTTGTAGTCTTTTTATTTAGTGTCTACCAAATGGGATGCACTATACTTGTAGTACTTTTTATTTTAAATAATTAATAATATCTTCAACTGTTTTTTCTACACCTTTTTTATCTACATTAATAATTAAGTCATAGTTAGAGAAATCTTTCCAATCTCTATTAGTATAGAATTTATAATGCTTTTCTCTTTCTTTGTTAATCTTATTAATTATCTTAGGTGCTTTGTCTTTATCTAGTTTGTAATATTTAGTAGCTCTTTTAATCTTATTTTCTTCATCTGAATATAAGAATATTTTAGTAACATCTTTATTATCTTTTAAAATATAATCTGCACATCTACCTACAATTACACATGATTCATTTTTAGCAATATTTTTAATTACTTTAGTTTCTGCAATAAAGATTCTATCATCATTTTCTGTTTTTCTACTTGTTTCTTCAGTTGCTTCTACATAGTTCTTTGTAAGACCAGATTCTTTTGCAGTTAGGCTAATAAGCTCTTTATCATAGAAATTAATACCTAGTTTATCTGCTAGTAACTTACCAACGTATCTACCGCCTGAAGCATATTCTCTAGATATTGTTACTACTATATGTTTACCGTGATATTCTTTAGTTTCAACTTTATCAGTAATTTCTTTTTCATAGTTAGTATTATCTAGTTTCTTATATTCATCTAGTAACATAAATATAGCTATTACAAAACAAATACCATCTGCAATGAAACCAGCATTTAAAATACCATAGATACCTTTATTTAAAACAAGTGATAAGAATAAAGATATAGGTATTAATAAAATAATTTGTCTAATGAATGCAAATGCTGTAGCTTTTTTTACTTTACCTAGTGATTGAATTAAGACACTTCCTGTCATTTCTAAAGCATTTAATCCCATTACTAAGAAGAATGAATGACACATAAGTGTTGCAAATTCCATAAATAACTCGTAGCTTGGATCATTTGCTTTAATGAATAATCCTGCTAGTTCTTTAGGGAATAAGAAGAATACTAAGTTAAATATTAAACCTATTCCTAAGTTAATTAATAATACTTTTATTATTATTTCTTTTACTCTTTCTTTATTTCCTGCTCCGTAGTTAAATCCTACTATTGGTTGAGCTCCAATTGAAACTCCTAGAACAAATGAAATATAGATACTATTTACTTTAGACATTACTCCATATACTGATAATGGAATATCTGCTCCAAACTTTGATGATGCTCCTAGTTTAGTCATCATATTATTCATAAATACAAATAACACTAAAACTGTACCTTGAGTAATACATGAAGATAGGCCAAGACCTAATACTTTAAATACATTCTTATCTAGTTTTAAGCTTTCCTTAGTTAGTTTAATTGATTTAAACTTCTTAATATATAGAATAGCTATTATAAAAGATATAAATTGTCCAATTACTGTAGCGATTGCTCCACCTGCTACACCTTTATTAAATTCAAAGATAAATATTGGGTCTAAGATAATATTTATAATTGCTCCAACAACTAGCATTATCATAGAGTATTTTGGTGAACCATCAGCTCTTATGATATTTGATAGTGATGAATATATAATCATAAATGGTGCCCCAATAGCAATTATCTTTCCATATTCTAATGCATAGTTATATACGTTTTCAGTACATCCAAATAACATTACTAATTTAGGCATAAATATATATGATAATACTCCTAATATAATAGATATTATAATTGTAGTTGTAAGTGCTTGTCCTACTCCTTTAGCTGCTTCTTCATCATTACCTTCACCTTTCTTTAAAGAAAGATTTGCTGCAGCTCCATTACCTATTAAACTTGCTATAGCATTAAATACTATTACTAATGGAAATATTACATTAGTAGCAGCATTACCAAGTGTACCTACACCTTGGCCAATAAATATTTGGTCTACTATGTTATAAATAGAATTTATTAACATACTAATTACACATGGTATTGAAAAAGATAGTAATAGTTTAGTTATTTTATCTTTTCCTAAATCAATTTTATTCATAATTTTCCTCTCCTTTTTTAATCAGCTGTTACATAGTAACACAAATATTTTTTTTGTGTAAGTATTTTTTTTAATAAAAAAATCAGTATCTTATGATACTGATTTTAACTTTTATTTTTTATAACCACTCATTTTTTTATTAATAAAGTCAATAGCCCATTTAGAATTAATTTTGTATAACATCTTTAAGAACTTTGAATCACTTCCTAAGAATAATTTAAATTTATTTTTCTTAATACCGTTTATAATTTCAGATGCAGCTACATCTGGTTCAAGCATATTATATGAAGATGTGTCTTCTTTTGAAGCACCTAGTTCTACTTTAGAGTTTTTAGTAATATTTGTATTAACTGCTCCTGGCATTACTACCATTACTCTTACATTAGTATTTGCAAGTTCTGCATATAATCCTTCAGTTAGTATCTTTAATGCTGCTTTAGATGCACCGTAGATTGTTTGACCTGGGAATGGAAAGAATCCACCCATACTTGAAACATTTACTATGTATTGTTCTTTTTTATCTTTAGTTAGATCTTCCATAAAGAATCTTATTAAATGTAATGGGCCAAAGAAATTTATATTCATTACTCTATTAATTACTGATTCATCTAAGTTAGCTACATTAGTAAATGGTTGAATAATACCAGCATTATTAATAATAATATCTACATCAGAGTAATCTTTTTTGTATGCTTCTCTGAATGCTCTAATAGATTCTTTTTTACCCATATCTACTACATATGTATTTAATTTATTAGAATTTAATTCTACTTTTAATTTATTTAGATTTTCTTCACTAATATCTACAGCAGCTACATTAGCACCTTCTTTTAGTAATTGCTTAGTTAGTTCTTTTCCAATTCCGCTTGCCGCTCCTGTTACGATCACATTTTGCTTTTTAACTTCCATGTTTACTCTCTCCTATTCTTTAATTTTAATTATAAATTATTATTAAATAAAATAAAAGACTAGATTAGTCTAGTCTTATTCAT
>CAMOYX010000063.1 GCA_946630615.1 uncultured Mycoplasmatota bacterium | reverse complement strand
TCTTTAGCATTAGGTAAATAATTCATTGAATATACCATTAACTTAGCATCACTTTGTTTTAATAATTTAGTAATTAACTCATTATCATAGTCTTTATCAATTGGTACACATACATTACCAGATATACCTATAGCTAAGAATGTAATAATCCAGTTATAGCTATTTTCACCTATTAAAGCAATGTGTTCACCCCTGAAGTGTTTTTGAAAGTAAGTAGCAAGTGCAATTACATCTTGCTCAAATTCATAATACTTACGACTTACCCTATAGTCTCCAAACCCATAGGAAAATGCTATTTTATCTGCATATTTCTTATTTACTAATTCTACTAATTCATATAAATTGTTAACTTGAGTATGTGAATAATACTCGTAATTTTCTTTTTTCTTTTTCATAAGCAATCATAATGATTATAACTATTTTAACTAAAAGTTTCAATCTCTACTATTTTATGGTACAATTCATAATATGAATGGATGGTTATAATATGAATTTACTTTATTGTGGAGACAGTAATATTTTAAACGGTCTTACTATTTCCCTATTATCAATAATTAAGAACACTAACAAAGATTTAAACGTATATATCTTAACTATGAAATATAAAAATAATAAAAAAGAATATATGCCTCTAAATAAAGAAGTTATAGAAAAACTCGAAAAAGAACTAAAGAAAAAGAAAGATAATATCAAACTTACTTTAATAGATGTTAAAGACTTAGTCGAAAAATATCCCTTAACTGCAAATGAAAACAACATGAAATTCACTCCATACTGCATGTTAAGACTATATGCTGATCTAATTAAAGAACTACCTAAAAAAATACTATATCTAGATACAGATACAGTATCTCTAAAAGATATCTCTACTCTATATGATATTGATATTGATAACTATGAAGTAGCAGGTGTTCTAGATAACTATGGTCAACACTTCTTTAGAACAAACATTATTAAAAAAGAATACCTAAATTCAGGAGTATTACTTCTTAATTTAGATAATATAAGAAAGAATAATGTATTTAGTAAATGTAGAAATTACTGTAATAAATACCCTATGGTAATGCCAGATCAATCTTCTCTAAATAAATTTGCTAAACATAAACTATTCTTAGATAGAAAATTTAATGAACAAAAAGAAATACAAGAAGATACTGTAATAAGACACTTCACTACTACATTTAAGTTTTGGCCAACTTTCCATACTCAGACAATAAAACCATGGCATATAGATAAATTACATGATGTATTAAATACTCACGAATTTGATGATGTATTAGAAGAATATCAACAATTGAAAGGAAAATTACAATGATACCAGTATTTATAGCAATAGATGATAACTACTCTAAATATGCAGCAACTTGCATAGAATCACTAGTAGACCATACAAATAAAAATAATAACTACGTAATAAACGTAGTATATGAATCTTTATCCGAAGAAAATAAAAATAAATTATCTACTCTAGCAAAAGATAATTGTAAAATTAAATTTATACCAATAGATGATAAAGTAAACGTTATAGAAAACAAAGAAGGACACTTCTTAAGAGCAGAAAAATTTACTTTAACTATATTCTTTAGAATATTTATTCCAGATATGTTTAAAGAATATGATAAAGGTATATATATAGATGCAGATACTATACTAAATGATGATATAGCTAATCTTTATAACATAGACTTAGAAGATAACCTAATAGGTGCTTGTATAGATAAAAGTACTATAGAAAATAAAATAATTGGAGATTACTTTGAAAACTATGTAGGTATTAATAAATATAAATACTTTAACTCAGGTGTATTACTAATGGATCTTAAAGGCCTAAGAGAAAAAGAATTAACTAAAAAGTTTATTCATTTACTAACAAAATATGACTTTGATACAGTTGCGCCTGACCAAGACTATTTAAACTCAATGTTATTTGGCAAAGTAAAATTCCTAGAAGATAAATGGAATTCAATGCCTATAGATAAAAATGGTAAAGAAATTGAAAACCCAAGTCTAATACATTACAACCTATTCTTAAAACCATGGCATCATAAAAACTGTGATTACAATAAATACTATTGGAACTACGCTAATAAATCTATCTACAAAGAAGATATATTAAAAGAATTAAATAGTTATACTGAAGAAGATATTAAAAATGATTACATAGGCTTCAATCATATGGAGCAAAAAATCATAGATATTCAAAATGAATGTAAAATATCATTTAAATCTATCTTCGATGAAGGAAAAGAGACAAGAATATCATGATTATAGGTGGCAGCAAAAAAGACGTTATTAAAAATATCCAAAAGAATATTCTAAATAATGAACTAAACAAAAAAGTAGAAACAACAGATCCAGTATTCACTGACGAAGAAAGAGATAAATACTTAAAGAAATTCTTTGAAATGAGAAAACTACCCACATTTCAACTAGAAAGTGCCATAGTATATAAAGAAATAGATACTATAGCAGCTAAAATAAATAACTCTATTGAAATAAAAGGATTAGAAAATCTAGATAACCTAGAAGGTGGAGCAATAGTTACATCTAACCACTTCTCTCCTCTAGAAAACTTAGTAGTAAGACAAGCTATTAAAAAAAGATATAAGCAAAATATCTATGTAGTAAGTCAAGAAACAAACTTAGCCCTAGAAGGACACCTAGGCTACATAATTAACCATGTTAATTTAATACCTTTAGCTAAAAGCCCAAATTACATTATAAATACATTTAAGCCTATGGTTAAACGTATACTAGATGAAGGTAATTATGTATTAATATATCCTGAAGAAGAAATGTGGTTACATTATAGAAAACCTAGACCATGTAAACGTGGAGCATATGAATTTGCAGCAGAAAACAATAAACCTGTAATATCATGTTTTATAGAGATTCTAGATACAGACAAAAAAGATAATGATGAATTTAATCAAGTTAAATATGTAATTCATATCTTAAAACCAATCTATCCAGATAAAAATAAAACAGTAAGACAAAACTCTATAGAAATGAAAGATATAGACTATAAACAAAAAGTAGAAGCTTACGAAAAAGCATACAATAAAAAACTAGACTATACTTTCTCATATGATGATATAGCTGGTATTAAAAAAGAAATGTTTGAATAATAAAAACACTTCC
>CAMOYX010000062.1 GCA_946630615.1 uncultured Mycoplasmatota bacterium | reverse complement strand
CAAAACCCGCGGTACCACCTTACTTTATAGTTTAACTATACACTCATTAATGCTTAACGTGCACTACCCGTCTAGTATTTTACTCTAGCACTTGGAAAGTGAATTCAATAGATCTTAATTAATAACTTACACCTACCGTTATCTCTCTATAAATTAAGTATTCTAAATACTACTCTTTCTTCACCGCTTTATAAAGGGATTATAACAAAAAAGAATTGGTTATTCAACAACCAATTCTTTTCTTATTAATATATAATCCTTATTAACCTTATCAAATATTAACTTATACTCTAATTCACCTTTAGAATAATATACATATAGATTATCTGAAGTATAAGTATATTTTAATAATCTATAAGAAATATTATCTTTAACACATACTTCAGATGTATCTAGTTTCTTTGTATCAATAGTATCATTAATAGCTAAGTTATCTAAATATCCTCCTGTACATGAAAAAGAGTTTCTATTAAGATTAACATAGTTTACTTTTACTAGCATATAACCTATTACAATTACAAATACTAATATAAAAGCACCTATCATTTTAACTACACTTATGGCTTTTAAAGTTTTATCCTGTATTTCCATTTCCATCATATCCTAAATACATTATAACATTACAAATTAAAAAAGAGAACTATTAATAGTTCTCTGCTTTAATTTCCATAAAACTTTGTGGATGTTTACAAACTGGACAAACCTTTGGGGCTTTCTTACCTACATAGATATTACCACAGTTACGGCAAATCCATACTTTATCTTCACCAGCTTCAAACACTAAGTTGTTTTCAATATTACCAACTAGTTTTAAAAATCTTTCTTCATGGTGTCTTTCTATTTCAGCAACGCCTCTAAATAGTCTAGCTATTTCTTTAAATCCTTCTTCTTCTGCAGTTTCTGCAAATGATTTATACATGTCAGTCCACTCATAGTTTTCTCCATTTTGAGCATCTTTTAAGTTAGTTAAAGTATCTGGTACTTCACCACCATGTAACTCTTTAAACCAAAGTTTAGCATGTTCCTTTTCATTATTAGCTGTTTCTTCAAAAATAGCAGCAATTTGTTCATATCCTTCTTTTCTAGCTTTAGAAGCATAATAAGAATATTTATTTCTTGCTTGTGATTCTCCTGCAAACGCTGTCATTAAATTTTTTTCGGTTTGACTACCTTTTAATTCCATTAATGTTTGCCTCCTTCTTGCTTGTATTATATTAAAAAATAAGTGATTTAGCAAATCACTTATCAAATCTCTTTGTATAAGGTGGATCTACATCACCAAATAAAGTACTTCTTGTATAGTTATCTTTAGTAATTGGAACACTAAGTAAGTCATTATCATAAGATATTATCTTACCCTTAGGATACAACTTAAATAAAGTATTTAAATCATAATCAAAACATATATCAGCTTTACCAAATACTAAAGTACTTGGATCTAATATAAGATCTCTATCCATTTCAAAACAATTAATAACTAAGAATATAGTAGTAACTCCATTGTTTAATACACTAAATAAATGACATTCTATATTTAACTCAGTAAGTAAAGTATAAATAAAATAAGAAGCCCCAGAAAGATTACCAGAAATAAATAAACCATCCATATATTTATTTGTTTTGCAATTAAGATCACATGTTGAAAAATACTTATACAAATAAGATAAGATATCCTTTAAATCATAATCTTCTAAACGTTTAATCAAGCGATAATTAATCATAAGCGCCTTCCTACATAAAATTAATAATATTATAATATTTTAATTTATAAAATCAAATAGTTTCATGTTATTATATCTACGTGATTATTATGAATGAAAAAGAACTAATTAAATATTATAATAAATTTAATGAAGATAAACGTCTTACAAGAAAACACGCAAAAATAGAATTTAATACAGCTCTACACTATATAGAAAAACTAGTAAGTAAAGGTTCTTTAATAGCAGATATAGGCGCCGGTAAAGGTGCATATTCTACTAAATTGGAAGACTTAGGCTATAAAGTAGAAGCAGTTGAACTTGTATTACATAACTTAAGAGAAATAGAAAAGAAAGGTATTAAATGTCACTTAGGTAATGCAACTAACCTTTCTATGTTAGAAAATAATATGTATGACGCTGTACTTCTATTTGGCCCAATGTATCATTTAATAGATGAAGAATCTAAGATTAAAGCTTTAAATGAAGCTAAAAGAATAGTAAAAGATAATGGTCTAATATTTATATCATACTGTATGAATGAATATGCAGTTATTACACATGGTTTTATTGAATCTAATATTAAAGATGATATTAAAAATAATTTACTAGATGAAGAGTATCATATAACTCCAAAAGAAACAGATCTATACTCATTTGTAAGACTAGAAGATATAAATAAATATAAAGATATATGTAACTTAAAAAGAGTTACCATACTAAGTCAAGACGGACCATCTGAATACTTAAAAAGAGTTATTAATAATATGGATGATGAAACATTTAACTTATATTTTAAATATCACTTAAAAACATGTGAAAGACCTGAACTATTAGGTGCAGGAAGGCACATTCTAGATATATTAAAAAAATAAAGAGTAGTTTTAAACTACTCTTTTAGTTTTCTAATAAACAAATATTATTTTCTTTCAAAGACTTTTTAACATCTATAACTCTTTGATTTGATGAGCCCTTCCATTTTAGAATAGGACTATGTAATTCTTCTTTATAAGGTCCATCTACTAATACATCTATATATTTAAGAACTTCTAAGTCTTTAACTTTTTCAAATGTATTACCAGTCCAACACCAAATAGTTTTATTAGGATATTTATTCTTAAATTCCTTAGCTAATTTTAAAGTGGATTCTCTATTAGCTTCATGAAGTGGTTCTCCACCTAGTATAGATAATCCTTTAATATGATCCATACTAGCTAAATTAATAACAGAATTTATAGTTTCATCGCTAAATTCTTTTCCCCCATCAAAATCCCAAGTTTCACTATTAAAGCATCCTTTGCAATGAAATGGACAACCTTGAAAGAATATGGATACTCTAACGCCTGGTCCGTTAGAGATATCCATCTTTCTTATTTTATTATAACGAGCCATTATGCTGCCTCATCAAAATCTTTATTATCTAAATGTACAACTCTTTCTTTAATTTCTTGAGTTCTTCCTTTATTCCAGAAGTTAGTACCAATATAACCACATGTTCTTCTTGCTACATTTAATGTATCATGGTTTCTATTACCACACTCAGGACAATACCATTCTAAATCATCATCTAATAATATTTCTCCAGAATATCCACACTCTTGGCAATAATCAGATTTAGTATTTAATTCAGCATACATGATATTATCATAAATATATTTAATTATTTCCATAACTGCTGGTAAGTTATTTTCTAAGTTAGGTGTTTCTACATAAGAAATAGCACCACCTGGACTTAAGTTTTGGAATTCGCTTTCTAATTTTAATTTAGTAAATGCATCGATTTCTTCAAATAC
>CAMOYX010000061.1 GCA_946630615.1 uncultured Mycoplasmatota bacterium | reverse complement strand
TAAGATAACATATCTTTATAGCCATTGCTTCAATTTTCTTTATGTAATCTCCATTGGTAAACCCAACAAGTAACATAAGGCCATCATCAACTTGTCCTACTACTCTTCCAGATACTTTCACACTAGCATTCTTGCATCTTTGTACAACAACCTTCATTTATTCTCTTACAACCTCCTTAACAAATTTATAGTTTTTAACACTTACTATATACTTGTCTAATTCTTCTATATTACTTAGTTTTAAAGTTAAAACATATTCAGTATAATCATCTTTTTCTTTAGTCTTAACTTGCTCTACATAAACATTTATTGCAGTAGCTTTAGATATTAAATCTAAAAGATAATTCTTACCTGTTATAGTTCTTACTATTACATTAGTTAAATATTTATCTTCTTCGTTATTAGTCCAACTTACATTTATTAATCTATCAGATGATTTAACTAAATTAGGACAGTCACTTCTATGTACTGTAACACCTTCACCTTTAGTAATAAATCCTACTACATCGTCTCCTCTTACAGGATGACAACATTTAGCAAGGTTAACTAGTATTCCACTTTCTCCATTAACTAGTAAGTCAGATTTAAAATTACCTTTATTTATATTAGATATGTTGCTATTAACTTTCTCAATTAACACATCTCTAACATCTCTCTTATCTTCCTTAGTTAAAGAAATAATGTATGTTACAGTATATCTTAAAGATCCTATAGAAAAATAAATATCATCTAAATCTTTTAATTTAAGATCTTGGCATATTTTCTTAATTGTATCGTTATTAATAACTGTTTCAAAAGGTATTTTCTTTCTTCTAAGTTCATTAAGTAAGATTTCTTTACCACGATTAGTATATTCTTCTTTATCTTGTTTAGAGAAGTATGATTTAATCTTATTTCTTGCATGACTTGTTTTAACAAACTTTAACCATTCTAGACTTGGTGTAGAGCCTTTTTGCGTCTTTATAGAAACAATATCATTATTTTGTAATTCATGGTTTAAAGGTACCATTTGATCATTTACTATAGCACCTACAGTTTGATCACCTACATTAGTATGAATTCTATATGCAAAGTCTATTGGAGTAGAATGCATTGGAAGTTCTAATACATCCCCTTTAGGAGTAAATACATATATAGAATCATTTAAGAAGTCAGTCTTAATATCTGTTTCAAATTCTATATCAGATAAGTTATTTGCAGATTCAATTAAGTTTCTAAAACTTTCTAGTTTTTGTTCCATCATATTACGTACATAGTGATGTTCTTTATATGCAAAGTGTGATGCAACACCCTTTTCATCAAACTCATCCATTTCTTCTGTACGCACTTGTATTTCATATCTATTGCCATCAGATCCAAATACACCTGTATGTAGTGATTGATACATATTAGCCTTAGGCATTGCTATGTAATCTTTAAATCTACCTGGTATAGGTCTATATTTAGCATGTATTAAACCTATTGTTAAATAACATTGAGGTATAGTATCAACTATTACTCTTAAAGCTAAGATATCATATATTGTATCCCAAGTCTTACCTCTACTAAGTTTATTATAAATTGAATAAACACTTTTTACTCTAGATTTAATATGGAATGGTATATTTTGTTCATTTAACATATCACTTATAGATTGTTCCATCTCTGCTAGATTATCTTGTAAGTCACGAGAGTATGTTTTTAGTCTTTCTTGAATATCTCTATAAACATCAGGTTTAGAATACTTTAAGCACCAGTCTTCTAATTCTCCCTTAATACCATATAAACCAAGTCTATGAGCAATAGGAATTAAAACAGATAAAGTTTCATTTACTTTTTGCTTTATTTCTTCTTTTTCTAAAACATCCCCAGTTCTTAAGTTATGTAGTCTATCAGCAAGTTTAATAAATAGAATTCTTACATCTTCAGACATACCTACTAGTATTTTTCTAAAGTTTTGAGCCGCCATTTCAGAGTCATCATTTAACTCTAATCTATTAATCTTTGAAATAACAGAAACTATTTCAGCTACTTCTTCACCAAATAATTCTTCAATTTCTTCTTTAGTAGCTCCACCATGATTTATAGTCTCATGTATTAAACTAGCTTCCATTGTAATTGCATCTACATTAAGATCTAATAATATTTCAGCTACTCCAAGTGGATGTGTCATATATGGAGTACCATTACGTCTTAACTTATCTTTATGATGTTCTACTCCAAATAAATAAGCTTTATTTATAGCACTTACCTCTTCTTCACCATAAATATTCTTACATTTATCTAAAAATTCATTATATATCTTTTCTATTTCCATGTTTATCATCCTCTAATAATAATTCGCATTTAATATTTTTATTAAGTTTCTTTTTAAATACTTCAGCATCTTTTCTTGAACCTGCTACATATCCATAGTGATATGGAATAGCTACTTTAGGTTCAATAATATTTACTAAGTTAGCAGCATCTATACAGTCCATCGTGTAAGTTCCACCAACTGGTACAAAACATACATCACACTTAACACTTTTAGCTTCTCTTGTTGCATCAGTGTCTCCTGCTACATAGTATCTTACACCTTCAAAATCTAATATGTATGATACCCACCCAAAATCTTTTTTATGATTAGATTTATGTAAGTTATAAGCTGGTATAGTATCAAACTCTAACGATTTAAAGTTATAATGTTCAAAAGGCTTTACAATACATATATATTCTTCAAGTATTCCAACACTTAAAAGCTCTTCTACAATATCCTTTGTAGTAACTATAATAGTATTTTCTTTTTTTAAATCTAATATAGCTAGTAAGCTATAATGATCAAAATGTGGATGTGTAATAAATATAAAATCCGCATCATGTTTATGCTTTTTGACTTCCAATGGATCAAAGTAAATTACTTTATTACCTAAGATTCTAACACTACTTTGAACATTTACTTCTATTTTCTTCATTTAAAAGTCCTTTCCAAAGTTCATATAATTTATAATTATCTATGTTTAAAATATCATGAACTATTTCATTTAACATAATATCTTTTCTCTTATTCCAATAGGATATTCTAAGCGTATTAAATATATCTTTAGAAGTAATATTTATAATACTAAAATCATGCATAATACTTTCCTTAACCTCTAAAGCAGGTAATATTCTTTCATATAGTTCATTAATACTATTAAATGTATAATTCATATCCCCCACCACATTAATTATACCTTATAAAAAGGCTATTTAGAAGTTTAAATAAACTAAAAATAACTAAGTTAACACTTAGTTATTTAATGGAGCAAATATTATATCTCTACCATCATCTTTAGTAATTACCATGATACTATACTGGTACTTACTACCCTTACGAGAATTATAAATTGCAACATTATCTTTAGAAAATACTTTTCTTGATCCATCTAATACTTCATGAAAATTAATATATTCATTATTTAAAGCATTCTCTAAAGAAATAGTAGTAGACCCATAACTTAAATATACATCATACATACATTGATAGTAATAAGTATCTACTGTTCCATCATAGTATGAG
>CAMOYX010000060.1 GCA_946630615.1 uncultured Mycoplasmatota bacterium | reverse complement strand
AATATAATATTCATTATCTTTATTATTGTATCTAAATATACCAATAGATACATCAGTAGCTAAATATCTTCTAACTTCACTTTGTAAATCTATTACTTTACATAATTCTTTATGTTGAAATTCATTTACATACTCAGGTGCATATATAACAATAGTCTTTAATGAACCTCCGTTATAATACTTAATATACACTGAGTCTCTAACATCAATGTTATAATCTAAGCTAATATGTTTAGCTAAGTATTGCATAGTTTCATCATGATGAGAAGAGTAAGGTATCTTAGAAATACCTTTATCAGTATATACCTTCTTAGGAAGGTTATATACTGATATACTATTATCCTTTGTAATTAATCCTGTACCAGAGATACCAGCTTTTGATATTCTAGCGGCTTCTGTTCTAAAAAAGTTTCTGTCTAATATCTTTAATACCATGTTGTTTCACTTCCTAACCACAAAAAATTATAACACAAAAAATAGAAAGCTTAGCTTTCTATTTTAATTATTTGATCAAAGTATACACTTGAGTAGTCATTAAGTATTATCTTTTTATTATCTAACTTAATGCATTCAATAATACCTTTCTTATTTAAAATACTTCCTTTATAAAAATAATAAATACTAATTATAGAAGCATTATGATATGCTTCTATAATTTTATTATTTATTTCTTCTAATTCATCTTCAGATAGACTAGGCTTTATAACTTTTCTATTACTTTCTCTAATTTCATTTACAAGTATCTTAGAATCAATTACAGAATTAAAAGGTGCCCATCTAATCTCACATCTATCCGGCATTATGTCCTCCTATCTTTTTATTACGTTCCCTAATAGTAGAATTAGGAAGTAGGCTAGATGCTTTTAAAAGACTGTTTTTACCAAACTTATCTTTTATACCATCTATAGCTCTTTCTAGATTCTCATCTTTTATTTGTCTTTCTGGCTCTGAAAATATATCTAATTGTAATCCTTCATTTTTAACTAATTTTCCTAAAGATATAGATATAACTCTAATAGGCATGTTACGTATATAGTAAGAATCATATATTCCTTCACATACCTTATATATAATATCTTTATTATCAGTAGAACTAACTAACTTAGAAGAGTGATAAAAACCTCCACCAGTAGTCTTAGAATAAGTTAAACCAAAACCTACTACGTAGGTATTTTGGTTTTCTATTCTAAGTCTTCTGGCTAAATTATCTACCATCTCTCTAACTATTAATAATACTTCATCATTATAATAGTCTCTAAATAACACTTGAGATTGACTAAAACTCTTTTCCTTAGATTCATGTTTAAAGTCTTTAATAATAGAGTTATCTATACCGTTTACTCTATACCATAACTCTTCACCAAGTATTCCATATCTATGTTTTAAAAAGTTCTTATTAAGCTTTGCTACGTCACCTATAGTATTGCAGCCTAGTGCATTTAATTTAGCTTCCATCCTAGGACCGATACCCCAGCACTTTGATAGGGGAGTAATACTCCATAGTTTAGTTTCTACATCTTGGTATCCCCAACGTGCTATACCATTCTTCATCTTTTTAGCTTCAGTGTCCATTGCCACTTTTGCTAAGAACATATTAGGACCAATTCCACATGTTGCAGTAAGTCCTGTTCTTTTTTCTATATCAGCTAGTATTACTTTAGCTAGTTCATAGTCACTCATCTTATAGTAGTTAAGATATTCTGTTACATCTAAAAATGATTCATCTATAGAATACACATGTAAGTCTTCTTCAGCTACATAATCTAAGAATATCTTAACTACATTTCTAGATGCTTCTATATACTTAGTCATACGAGGAGGTACTATCATGTATTTGATATTCTTTGGTATTTCAAATAGCCTTCCACGTGATGGTACTCCTTGTGCTTTAAGGTATGGTGTTACAGCAAGCGTTATAGCACCATTACCGCTTCTCTTATCAGCAACAACAAGTGGAGTAGTAAAAGGATCAAGTCCACGGTCTACGCACTCGACAGAGGCAAAAAAGCTTTTTAAATCGATTACCATGATATGTCTATCTAACTTGTTCATATTACACCTCCTAAACACTTGTTCGACTTAAATTATACCGACAAAAAAGAAAATTACAAGCGAACACTAAGTAGTTTTTTTACTAAAAAAAACTACTTATCGTGTAAGCCTTGTAATTTTGCTAACCCAATGTAAAATTGACCTAAATTTTTATAATTAAAGTTTACAAATATATGTATAACATGATAACATGTAATAGTAACGGAGAGGATTAAATAAATGGAAACAAAAGTTGTTAAATATACATGTCTTATGCTAGCATTTTTAGTTGCTCTAATATTAATAACTGTACAATTTTAAAGAAAGTACCTAGGTACTTTCTTTTTTATTTACCAAATTTCTTTACCACAAGGATTATCCCAGGTAAAATCTTTACTAAGATTTTTACCTTTATAATCCTTGAATTTCTTTTCTAAATTTACTTTCTTTTTATTCTTCTTCTTTTTACCCATAATACCATCTCCAATCAATAATATTATATATAAAATAAATATAAACTTGTTAATAAATTTAACATAATATATACTTTTAACAGATGGAGGCGCCTTATGAAAGATATAATTATTATAGGTGGAGGTATATCTGGCTTTGTAACAGCAATAAAAGCTAAGAATAGCGACAATAACGTAACAATTATAGAAAGAATGGAAGAACCATTAAAGAAGCTTCTAGTGACAGGAAATGGCCGTTGTAACTTCTTTAACGTAGATATGGATAGATCTCACTTTCATAGTGAAGATACTAATAAACTAAATACTATCTTAGATGAAATGGAAATAGATAAAGTAATACCTTTTATAGATGAACTTGGAGTAACATCCAAAATGAAATTTGGATGTTATTATCCATCTACTAATAAAGCAGAAACAATAAAAGAAGCATTATTA
This sequence comes from uncultured Mycoplasmatota bacterium, assembly GCA_946630615.1. Taxonomy (GTDB): domain Bacteria; phylum Bacillota_I; class Bacilli_A; order RF39; family UBA660; genus Ventrenecus. The sequence goes on along the minus strand of CAMOYX010000060.1, from coordinate 803 downwards.
AGAAAAACAAAACAACTAGGAATTAATATAATTACAAATGCATATGTAACTAATATTAAAAAAGATAATAATAAATTTATAATAACTTATAACAATACTGATACTATTAAATCAGACTACCTAGTTATTTCAGTAGGTGGTTCATCTATGAAGTCATGTGGTACAGATGGCTCATCATACCACCTACTAAATAACCTAGGTATTAAACTAAATAGAGTATTACCATCCCTAACTAAACTAGAAGCTGATAGTACTATTAATAAAGCTTGGAATGGTATAAGAACTGATGTAGATGCTAAACTAGTAATAGATAAAGAAATAATTAAAGAAGAAAAGGGTGAAATCCAACTAACAAGCTATGGTATATCTGGAATAGTTATATTTAATCTATCTAGAGAAGCAGTAAGAGGAATATTTAATAATAAAGAAGTAGTAGTATACCTAAACTTCTTACCTCAAATAGAATACTTACCAGATACTCTAGATAGATTAACTAAACTTAATCACTATAAAGTAAGAGCTACTCTAAAAGGATTACTAAATTCTAAACTAGTAGATGCTATATTTAAAGAATTTAATTTAAAAGATGATTATTACGATAAACTATCTAAAAGAGAACAAGATGAAATACTAAGAAGATTTACAAGATACGAAGCCCATATAACTAACTTCAAGGGCTTTGAACACGCAGAAGTTACAATGGGCGGAGTATCTTTAAATGAACTAGATAATAACTTTAAATCTACTAAAATAGATAACTTATACTTCACAGGTGAAGTAATAGATATAGATGGAGATGTAGG
>CAMOYX010000059.1 GCA_946630615.1 uncultured Mycoplasmatota bacterium | reverse complement strand
ATAATAAAAAAATAGTAGATGACTACTTAAATGAATTAGAATTAGAAATAAAAGATACTTATAAAGGCGAAGAGTTAAATACAATATATATAGGAGGAGGAACTCCATCAGCACTAGATATAAAACAATTAGAAAAGTTATTTAATATTATTTCTAAATTAAAAATATCAAATATTAAAGAATATACTATTGAATGTAATTTTGACTCAATAACAAAAGAAAAACTTGATTTATTCAAAAAATATAACATAAATAGAATAAGTTTTGGTCTAGAATCTACAATTAATAAAAACTTAAAATTATTAAATAGAACACTAGATAAAAATAAAGTAAAAAAAATAATTAAATATTGTCATGATATAGGAATTAATAATATAAATGTAGATTTAATATATGCTCTTCCTAATGAAACAATAGATGATTTAAAAAAAGATATAGAATTTGTCAAATCATTAGATATAACTCATATATCTACATATTCTCTTATGATAGAAGAACACACTGTACTAAATAACAAAAAGACGAAAAATATTAATGAAGATCTTGATAGAGAAATGTATGAACTAATTAGAGAAGAATTAATAGATTATGATCACTATGAAATAAGTAATTTTGCTAAAAGTAAAAAATATCGTTCAATTCATAATTATTCATATTGGGAAAATAAACATTATTATGGTTTCGGTCTATCAAGTAGTGGATATTTAAATAATATAAGATATACAAGAACAAGATCTCTAACTAAATATTTAAGCCATGATTATATGAAAGATAACGGAATAGATTTTCTAAATACAAAAGATAAAATATATTATGAAATAATCTTAAGATTAAGAACAAAAGAAGGAATTAATCTAAAAGATTTTAAAAATACATATCATAATGATTTAGAAAAATACTATGAATATAAAGACTTATTAGAAAGAAATTTATTACAACTAAAAAATAACTTTCTTTCTATACCTCCTAATTTATGGTATATTAGTAATAGTATAATTATAGAATTGCTAGAAGGTGAAATTGATGGAGCAACAATTTAAGAAAGAATTAGATTATATAAGAGATGAAAAGATAAAAAATAGTTTAATTCTAATACTAAAAGAATTACCTGATTATTGGTTTAGAGTTCCTGCATCATCTACAGGAAAATATCATCCAAAATATGCTTTAGGAGAAGGAGGTCTATTAAGACATAGTAAAGCTGCTATGAGAATAGGCTTTGAATTATTAGAAAATCCTACAATAGGAGATAAATATACATCTCATGAAAAAGATTTAATGTTATTGGCATTACTTGTACATGATGGACTAAAATTAGGAAACCCACAAGAAAGATATACCAGATTTGATCATCCAATTCTAATGGCAAACTTTATATTAGATAATAAAGACAAGTTTGAACTAAATGAAGAAGATGCTAAATTTATAGCAGACGTTATAAAAACACATATGGGACCATGGATAGAAGATTATAATGGAAATGTAGTATTAGAAAAACCTAAAACAAAATATCAAAACTTTGTTCATATGTGTGACTATCTAGCAAGTAAAAAATGTTTATTAGTACCATTTAATGATAATAATGAAATAGAAGACTAGGAGGCAATATGAAAGGTAAAATAATAGTAATAGAAGGAACAGATTGTTCAGGAAAAGAAACTCAATCTAAAAAATTAGAAGAATATTTAAAAAAATCAGGAAAAAAATGTAAAAGATTCTACTTTCCAAACTATGAATCCCCAACAGGAAGAATAGTAGGTGGTCCATATTTAGGAAAAGAAGAATATGGAGAAAGTTATTTTAAAGAAGGAGCAGTAAATGTAGATCCTCATGTAATATGCCTATATTATGCAGCAGATAGAAAATATAACATGACAGAAATAGAAAAATATTTAAATAAAGGATACTATGTAATTCTAGATAGATATACAACATCTAATTTAGCTCATCAAGGATCTAAGATACATGATAAAGATGAAAGATTTAATATGTATCAATGGATAGATAAATTAGAATACTGGCTATTAAAACTACCTAAGCCTGATAAAACTATATTTTTACATATGCCACTAAAATATACATTAGAATTAATGAAAAACAGAAAAAGCTTTGATGAACATGAAAAAGACCCAGCATATTTAAAAAATTCTGAAGATGCTTACATAGAATTATCAGAATTATATAACTGGGATAAAATAGAATGTGTTAAAGATGATAAAATCAAATCAATTGAAGATATTAGTAAAGAAATAATTGACATAATAAAAGAAATGGAAGATTAACCATTTCTTTTTTATTGTCTTAATATACTAGGAATATCTATAATATTATCTTTTTTATCATCTGTTTTTTCCTTTTTATCATCAATCTCTTCAACTTTAACTTTAGGAATATTAGAATTTACTCCTATAGTAGCACTTGAATTCACAGTACCAGTCTTAGATAAATCTTTATCACTTCTTCTTAAATTAGTAGAAGTATTTGCTAAAGTAGTAACATTGCTAGCACCAGATCTAATACTGCTATTTAAAACATCACTAGTAGATTGGATAACAGGAATATCATCTAATTTAATAATATTATCTTTTTTATCATCTTTATCTAATTCTTTAATAACTTCTTTTTTATCAATATCTTTCTTTTCTTTTTCAACTTCAGCTTTTAAGAAAGGAATACTTAGAACAACAGAAGATTTTTCAACCTTTTTGTCATCAACAACAGGTTTTTCTTCTTTCTTCTCTAAAGAAACAACTTTTTCTTCTTTTTTATCTCCATCTATAACTTCATTAGTTTTAGACTCTTCTTCTTTATGTTCATCTTCAACCTTAACATCCTTAGTAGCATCATCAATTATATTAGGTTTAATAATTACTTCATCAGTTTTAAGTTCTTCCTTATCATCTAATTTCTTATCATCTTTAGTCTCTTCTTTTACTTCATCTTTTTTGTCTTCTTTATTTGCCTCTTCAGATTCCTTTTCACCTTTAGCAACATTTTCTTTAATCTCTTTCTTCATTTGTTTAATAACATCTGAATTAGCAATAGTCTGACCATAAGTCTCATCAGCTTCATCACCAGTATCAATCTCAATAACACGATATATTTCTTCAAATGAAGTAGAACCATCTAATACTTTTCCTAAACCATCTTGAAGTAGAGTAATAGTCTTACCATTATAAACCATTTTACTAATATCGCCCTTAGTAACATTAGGTGAGTTTAAAGCATTTCTTAAATCATCATCAAATTCTAAAACTTCTTGTATAGCAATTCTTCCTTTGTAACCTTTATTACAATTAGGACATCCATCAGGATTAGCATCCCATATTTCATCAACGTCTTCATTTAAGAACATTTTAAATACTTTTTTCTCATAAGGAGAAGGTTCTCTTTTAATACGACAATCAGGACAAATCATTTTAGCAAGTCTTTGAGAAATAATACCAACCATTGCAGTAGATAATAAGTATTTTTCAACATCCATATCAAGTAAACGTTCAATAGTACTTAATGAGTTATTAGTATGGATAGTTGACAAAACTAAGTGTCCTGTAATGGCAGAACGTACAGCAATTTGAGCAGTTTCAGAGTCACGAATCTCTCCAATTAGAATAATATTAGGGTCTTGACGTAAGATAGAACGAAGTGCCGCAGCAAATGTCATTCCAATCTCACTATTAACTTGTACTTGGTTAACTCCTTCAATATTCATTTCTATTGGATCTTCAACTGTAATTATATTAGTTTCAGGCTTGTTTAAAGCTTGTAATACAGAATAAGTTGTAGTTGATTTACCTGAACCAGTTGCTCCAGTAACAAGAATAATACCATTAG
>CAMOYX010000058.1 GCA_946630615.1 uncultured Mycoplasmatota bacterium | reverse complement strand
AATAATAAAAAGAAAAATAAAAGAATAAGATTAGTATCTAGACTAATATGGTTAGTAGGTTTAGTATTCACTGGAATTTTAATATACTTTGTTATTAAAGCTAATGTATTACCAAATAAATACTTATATTTAATAATTGCAGCATTAGCTTTAATAAAAGCTGTAGTTGGATTATTTATCTGGAAGAAGAATACTAGAATATGGTTATTAATAATATTAAGTATATTATCTATTGCATATATGGCAGGTGAAACATTTGCTATTCTAAAAATAGATCAAACACTAGAATTTATTAATAGAAACTTAGCTTCAGCAGAATATGAGACTAATATCTATAATATAGTAGTAAATAAAGATAGCAGCATATCTAAATTTGCTGACATAGATGGTAAAGAAGTATACTCTTATAAAGACTTAGGTGATAATCAATCTTTATTAGAAACAGCTCTAAGAAAGAAAACTAACTATGCTTCTATAAACTATGAAGAAGATATAGTATCTTTAATGGAATCAATAAAAGAAGATAAAGAAAAGATTATATTAGTAAACTCAGGTAACTACGAAGCAATGACTGAAGTAGATGAAACATTTGCATCAAGTGTAAAAGTAATTGATTCAGTAGAAGTAAAAACTAAAGTACAAAGTACCGAAACAGGTATTGATGTTACTCAAGATGCCTTTGTAGTTTACTTACAAGGTATTGATACTAGAAGTGGTACTCTACCATCAAGATCATTATCTGATGTAAACATTATCATGGCTGTTAACCCAACTACACATAATATCTTGATGGTACATATACCAAGAGACTACTATGTACAAATACATGGTCAAACAGGATTAAAAGATAAGTTAACTCACTCAGGTACATATGGAGGAGTAACTTCTACAATGCAAACAATTGAAGACTTACTAGAAATTAAAATACCTTACTATGTAAGAGTAAACTTTAACTCAGTAGAAAGATTAGTTGATGCTATAGGTGGTATCACAGTTAACTCTGATGTTAACTATGATATCAAGTGTTGGACTAACAACTCTTGTATCATTAAACCAGGTTTAAACGACTTAGATGGTAAGTGTGCTCTAGCTTTCGCAAGAGAAAGAAAAGCATATTCTACAGGTGACCGTCACCGTGGAGAAAACCAAGAACAAGTAATTGAAAAAGTAATAACTAAATTAACTTCAAGTTCTACACTACTAAGTAGTTATGATAGTTTATTAAATGCACTAAATGGTACATTTGAAACTAACTTCCAACCACAAGAAATCACTTCTCTAATTAAGATGGAATTAGAAGATATGGCTAAATGGACTATAGAAACCTATAATGTTACAGGTACAGGTGCTATGATGCCAACTCACGCATATCCAAACCTTAACCTATATGTAATGCAACCAGATATGACTACAGTAACTACTGCAGTATCTAAACTAGATGAAATATTAGGAACTAAAGAGAATTAGCTAAATAAACAACAGACTAAACGTCTGTTGTTTATTTTTTTATATACTTTTTATATTATTTATAATATAATTTCAAAGGTAACAGAATGGATGATATAAATGAAAAAGAAACTAACACTTATAATTCTATCAATATTAATAATAATTACTGGAGTAGTAGGTATTTCCTATGCTTATTGGCAAACCACTAAAGTATCAACTACAAATAACCTACTTAAATCAAGTTGCTTTAAATTAGAAATACAACAAGAAAGTGATAGTATTACTCTAAATAAAGCTTATCCAATAACAGATGAAGAAGCCTTAGAGGGAAGTGTATCACCTTATTATTTCATCTTAAAAAACACTTGTGACTTACCAGCAATCTATGATGTTAACCTAGAAGTATTACCTTCCTCAACACTTGATTCAAAATATATAAAAAGTTATACAACAGCTAGTAGTGAATTTAAATTATTAAATGAATATGAATTAATGGATAGCACTATTATAGAAGATGCAAAAGAAGGTAGAATACTTGCATCAGAAAAACTTATGCCTGGTGAATCATCAATGTTTGGAATAGCTCTTTGGCTTGATGAAAACACACCAGCAATACCTGAAACAATAAATCAAACATTTGAATCTAAAATAACACTTAACGGTAATGTTCATAACGATTTTGTAACAATTAATTTAGATGCAGATGGTGGAGAACTAGAAACCAATCAATTAGCATCACTAGAAGGTAACACATATGGTGATCTTCCAACACCAGTAAAAAAAGGATATTTATTTAGTCATTGGTATCTAGATAATGTAGAAAATGAAATAACTAGTGATACTATAATTGAAGGCAAAAATAATATAGTACTTAAAGCAGCATATGATGATTTAAGCAATATATCATTAATTAAGAACTACGCATTTAATGATCTAGAAGACTTTTATACAGAAGTAACAACAATAAGACCATACGACACCACTCCAAGTGAAGATATATTATTAAATGCAGTAGACATAAGTGATTATTTATCTATAAATAAAGTATATGTATGGATGGAAGATAGTATTCTATATTATTATTCGGATAAAGATATATATCTTCAAAATGATAAATTTAAAAATTACAATAATTTAACAAATATTGATCTATCTATAATAAATACTTTATATATGACATCAACAGCAGATATGTTTAGCGAATGTAATAAACTAACTAATTTAGATTTATCTAATTTTAATACAAGCAATGTCACTAACATGAGTAATATGTTTAAGAATTGTAAATCACTTGAAAGACTAAATATAAATGGATTTAACACCGAAAAAGTAATTGATATGTCAGCAATGTTTAATGGATGTGAAAATTTAAATATTTTAAATATTATTAATTTTAATACATCTAATGTAACAGACATGTCTTACATGTTTGTAAATTGTTCATCACTAGAAGAATTAGATTTAAGCTCTTTCAATACATCAAAAGTTACAAATATGAGATGGATGTTTTCAAACTGTAGTCTTTTAAAAGACTTAGACATTAGCATGTTTGATACAACTAATGTTTATAGCATGCAATATATGTTTAATAGATGTGAAAGTATAATACAGTTAGATCTTTCTAATTTTAATACAATTAACTTAAGAGATATGAGAAATATGTTCTATTATTGTAAATCATTAAAAAGCATTAACTTAACTAATTTTAATACTAGTAATGTAGAATTTATGACAAGTTTATTTGACAATTGTCAAGAACTTGAAAAAGTAGATGTAAGTGGTTTCTATGCACCTGAACTTTATAACATGTCTTATATGTTTAATAACTGCCAAAAACTAACTAAAATAGATTTATCTAATTTAAATGCTAAAAAACTATCGAGTACAGCACGCGCTTTTGATAATTGTGAATCATTAGAACAATTAAATATAAGTAATATTAATACATCTAAGGTAAAAGACATGTCGTATATGTTCTATCATTGCGTTAAACTAAGAAGTTTAGATGTATCACATTTTAATACATCAAGTGTTGATAATATGGGTGGTATGTTTACTGACTGTGAATCATTAACCGAACTAGATCTAAGTAGTTTTAATACTTCAAATGTTACAGATATGAGTTGGATGTTCTACGGATGTGATAATATAAAAAGACTTGATTTATCAAACTTTAACACAGAAAAAGTAACAGAATTTAAAGATATTCTCCCATTGTTTACTTTAGAAGAACTAATACTAGATTGTGAATCAGCATCAAATTTAAAATCATTTATTGATAATGATAATGTATACAAATTATATATATCATATACATGTATTTAAATAATAAACATTAGACTATCCGTCTGATGTTTATTATTTTTATATTTAAAGTTATAATAGATAATATATACGGTAGGAGTAGAGGATTTCAATGAAAAGGAAGGTAATACTAATAATATTAGGTATATTTATTATATTAACTAGTTGTATAGGTATTACCTATGCAACATG
>CAMOYX010000057.1 GCA_946630615.1 uncultured Mycoplasmatota bacterium | reverse complement strand
AAATATAAAAGATGGAACTATAACAATTACTAAATCAGTAGAAGGACTAGAAGGAACTAACATTACTATTGAAGGTGGAAACATTTCTGTAACTGCAAGTGATGACGGCGTAAATATTGCAGGTGGAACTAATACTTCACTTGGAAGAAATGATGAATTCATGGATAACGGAGGAATGTTAACAATCTCAGGAGGTACATTATACGTTAATGCATCAGGTGATGGCTTAGACTCAAATGGATCTATTACAATGACTGGTGGAGAAGTTTATGTTGATGGACCAACAAATGCTGGTAATGGCCCATTAGACTATAACGGTACATTTACTATTGAAGGAGGTACATTAATTGCTGTAGGCTCAAGTGGTATGGCCCAAAACGTATCTAACTCATCTACACAAAACACTATAATGTTTAACCTAAGTAGTTCATACTCAGGAACTATTACTTTAGGTGATATAACTTATACTCCAAAGAAGAGTTACACATCAGTTCTAATCTCAAGTGAAACACTATCTTTAAATAACACATACACATTAAAGATAGATGACAAAGAAATAGAATCAACTACAATTACTAGTACAGTAACAACTGTAGGTAACTCCTCTATGGGAGGCATGATGGGTGGTCAAGGTGGAACTATGCAAGCTCCAAACAACAATAGACAACAAAGAAGATAATAAAATAAGACCTATTTAAATAGGTCTTATTTACATTTATTATTTGTTTTTTTATAATTATCTTACTAGGACTGGTGTGTATGAAAAGAAAATTAATATTTGTATCTATTTTTTCTTTATTACTAATATTTAGCATTTATCTATCACTAGACTTCTTTAAAAATAAAGAAAAGACTGTACTAATAGAAGATAAATATAAAGTTAGTACTAAAGATATAGAAGGTAAAATTGAAGAAAGTAAACTTATAACTTTCTTTAATGAAAACAAAACATTCTTAGAATTAGGAATAACTTCTAATCTAAATAATACTAATACAGAAATAGATTATGAATTAGATTCTAATAGATCTAAATTAATCTGGTCTTACTTAATAACACACCCAGATATTAATAAAACTAAAGAAATATATACTTATAATATAGAAGATATAGATAACGTTAGTAAAAGAATATTTGGCACTAAAACTAAATTAGATAAACTAGATACTAGTTTGTTTAATATAAATAATAATTTAGTTACTATAACTGTTCCTACAAACGTTAATAATAACTTGCCAGTTTATTATAAAACTGAAGTAATAACAGAAGAGGTATATAGTGTTTACTATGTAGACTTTGGCTCTAATATTGATGATAACTTAACAAGTAAGTATGTAACTAACCAAAGTAAAGTAGAAGACTCTGACCTTATAAAATATAATCCAAAGATGATAATACTAACAATTAAAAATAAGAATAATAACTATTACTTATTAAAATCATCAGTAATAGAAGACTATAAATATGAATAAAGTTAACAGCTAGTTAACTTTATTTTATATATAATAAATTGCATACAATTAAACTTGACAAAACTAAATTAAATGTTAAAATTAAAAACAACAAAGGAGGCTATTAAATGAAAAACTCAATATACGAATATAAAGTACTAAAAAGAGATAATACTTACTTAGATTTAAATTCTCTAAAAGGAAAAGTATTACTTATAGTAAATACAGCAACAGGATGTGGCTTTACACCACAGTACGTTGGACTAGAAGGCCTTTATAAAGAATATAAAGATAAAGGTCTAGAAATATTAGACTTTCCGTGTGATCAATTTGGCCATCAAGCACCAGGTAGTGATGATGAGATTCATACATTCTGTACATCTAAATACAACACTTCATTTGATCAATTAAAAAAGATAGAAGTAAATGGTACTAACGAAGAACCTTTATATACATACTTAAAATCTAAAATAGATTCTAAAAATAAATCTATTAACTTAGTATTTAATCTAATGAATCATACTAAGAATAAAAATGATATTAAATGGAACTTTACTAAATTCTTAGTAGATAAAAATGGTAAAGTAGTAAATAGATTTGAACCAACTACTAAACCAGAAGAAATAGAAAAGTTTATTAAGGAGTTAATAAATGAATAAATATGATTGTTTAAAATTAGAAAGCCAACTATGCTTTCCACTATACGCTGCATCTAAAAAAATAATTCAACAATATACTCCAGTACTAAATAGACTAGATTTAACATACACTCAATATATTACTATGTTAACTATATGGGAGTATAAGTCTTTATCAGTAAAAGAACTAGGTACTAAATTATACCTAGACTCAGGTACATTAACACCATTACTAAAAAAACTACAAGATAAAGAATATATTACAAGAGAAAGATTAAAAGAAGATGAAAGAACAGTAATTATTAGTTTAACTAAGAAAGGTATAGATCTAAAAGAAAAAGCTTTAGAAGTGCCAAAAATAATGAGTAAATGTACTAGACTAACAGAAGAAGAAGGAGAATATCTATATAATTTGTTATATAAATTATTAAAAGATTAAAGGAGGATATAAAATGATAAAAGAAATAGAAAATAATAATTTTAATGAAGTAAGAGAAAGTAAAGGATATGCATTTGTAGATTTCAATGCAACTTGGTGTGGCCCTTGTAGAATGCTTTCACCAATCATGGAAGAAATAGCTAAGTCTAACACTGTATATGCAGTAGATGTTGATCTAAATGATGAACTTGCCACTGAATTTAATGTTAATGCTATACCATGTGTAATTCTATTTAAAGATGGTAAAGAATATAAAAGAAGTGTAGGCTTAAAAACTAAAGAAGAACTAGAAGGTATGATTGACTAATGTATGATGTAATTATAATTGGAGCAGGTCCTGCAGGCCTAACAGCATCTATTTACTTAAGAAGAAATAAAAAGAAAGTATTATTAATAGATGCTTTAGGCTATGGAGGACAAATAATAAATACTAAAAGAATAGATAATTATCCAGCTACACCTGGAATAGATGGTTTTACTTTTGCAACTAATATTTATAATCAAGCTAAGGACTTAGGTGCAGAGTTTGCAATGGAAACTGTAACTAATATTATCAATAAAGATGATTATAAAGAAGTAATAACTAAAGATAATACTTATAAAGCAAAAACTATAATAATAGCTACAGGTGCTAAGAATAGACACCTTAACTTACCTAATGAAAAAGATCTTATAGGTAAAGGCTTATCTTTCTGTGCTACATGTGATGGTAATTTCTATAAAGATATGGACGTTGCAGTAGTAGGTGGAGGAAGAGTAGCAATAGATGATGCTATTTACTTATCTAATATCTGTAACAAAGTATATCTAATTCATAGAAATGATACTCTAAAAGCTGATAAAGAAGAAATAGATACTTTAAGATCTAAAGATAATGTTGAAATAATACTAAACTCTAATATAAAAGAATTAATAGCAAATAATAACTTAGAAGCTATTAAATTAGATAATAATAAAGAATTAAAAGTAAATGGTTTATTTATAGCTATAGGTCAAGTACCAAATAATGACATATTTAAAGATTTAATAGATCTTGATGAATACGGATATATTAAATCAGATGAGAATTGTACTACAAATATAAAAGGTATATTTGTAGCAGGAGATACAAGAACTAAAGAACTAAGACAATTAGTAACAGCTACATCTGATGGAGCTATCGCAGCTACTAAATGTATTAATTATTTAAATAACTAGAAAGGAATACATATGAAAATAGGCTTTATAGGTTTAGGCATCATGGGATTACCAATGGCTAGAAATATCTTAAAACATGGATATGATTTAACAGTTTATACTCATAAAAAGGAAACTATAGATTTACTAGTTAAAGAAGGTGCTAAAGCGTCTAGTAGTTCTACTGACTTAGCAAGTAAAGTAGATGTAGTAATTACAATGCTACCTGATTCAAAAGATGTAGAAGAAGTAGTAAATGAATTATTACTACAAGATAATAAATTTACTTTAATAGATATGTCTTCAATTGATCCAACAGTAACTAAAAAACTAGG
>CAMOYX010000056.1 GCA_946630615.1 uncultured Mycoplasmatota bacterium | reverse complement strand
ATTCATACAAGCGATGAAGGTGTGGCAAGCTGGAGCTATATAAGAGATTAAGGTGATTCTTCTAGAGAATAATTTGGGTGGAACCGCGGATATATATTCGTCCCAAAGTATTAGCTAGAAGTTTTTTTATTTCTCTAAAGAAAGAAGGTATATTATGAAGAAACTAGAAATGAAAGATATAGTAGATTATGCTAAACAATATGGCTATGTATTCCAAGGTAGTGAAATCTATGGAGGTCTATCAAATACATGGGATTACGGCCCTTTAGGAGTAGAACTTAAGAATAATATTAGAAAGTATTGGTGGAAGAAATTTATCTCTGAAAATCCATATAACTATGGTCTAGACTCAGCAATATTAATGAACCCAGAAGTATGGGTAGCATCAGGACATGTTAGTTCATTTACAGATCCTTTAATTGATTGTAAGCATTGTAAAGCAAGACACAGAGCTGATAAATTAGTTGAGGAATTCTCTAAAGGTGTAGAAACAGGAGATGGATGGTCTAACGAAGAATTAGAAAACTATATTAAAGAGAATGGTATAGTATGTCCTAAATGTGGTAAGTCTGATTTTACTTCTATTAGAAAATTTAATTTACTTTTTGAAACTCATCAAGGAGTTACAGAAGACAATAAATCTAAAGTATATTTAAGAGGAGAAACAGCACAAGGTATCTTTGTTAACTTTAATAATGTACAAAGAGCTATGAGAGCTAAGGTACCATTTGGTATTGGTCAAACTGGTAAGTCATTTAGAAATGAAATTACACCAGGTAATTTCATATTTAGAACTAGAGAGTTTGAACAAATGGAATTAGAATTCTTCTGTAAACCAGGAACTGATTTAGAATGGTTCAGCTATTACAAGAATTACTGTATGGAATTCTTAAAAGAATTAGGATTAAAGAAAGAAAACTTAAGATTTAGAGATCATGAACAAAAAGAATTATCTTTCTATTCTAAGGCAACTACTGATATTGAATTTAACTATCCAATGGGTTTCTCTGAGTTATGGGGTATAGCAGATAGAACAGATTACGATTTATCTGTACATCAAAACCACTCGGGAGAAGACATGAGATACTTAGATCCTGAAACTAACGAAAAATACTTACCATATGTAATTGAACCATCTGTTGGTTTAGATAGATTATTCTTAGCAATTTTAACTGATGCAATGGACGTTGAAGAACTAAACGGAGAAGAAAGAGTAGTATTACATCTTAGTCCTGCAATTGCTCCAGTTAAAGTAACTGTATTACCTTTAATTAAGAAGCTACATAAAGATAAAGCAATGGAAATTTATAGTGACTTAGTTAAAGACTTTAATGTAAGTTTTGATGAGGCAGGTTCTATTGGTAAGAGATATAGAAGAAGTGATGCAGTAGGTACTCCATACGCTATTACTATTGATGAAGAAACTATTAATAATAATACAGTTACAGTAAGAGATAGAGATACTATGGAACAAACTACTATGACTATTACTGAATTTAAAGAATTTTTAAAAGAAAAGATTAAATATTAATAAAAAGAATCGATAGTATCGATTCTTTTTTATGTTATAATCTAGTTACACTTTATTTATGGGGGAGTTTATATGATTATTGATAATTTATATTTAAAGAAATTATATAAAGAATATATAAAGAGTCAAAAGAATGATATTAAGAAATTTTTATATTTAGGAATGTATAATTCTTACTTTGGAGAAGGAATACACTTTTCTTCTGTCAATTATAAACCTATAACAAAGGAAGGCTTTGATATAGATAAAAAATATAGTGATAATTATTATGATATGCAATTTATGTTTGATATTAATAGTAGTGAAGTAAGTGATATTGAAGATGAAAGTATATTATCTAGTGAAGTAGATGTAGAAGAGTTATCAAGTGAAATGCAAGCTTATATTGAGGGGTTTGATGAGTTACTTGAAAGAATTAAGCTACATAGAAGTATAGAAAGTAATGTTTTTAGATATGGAATTACTCCATCATTTGCTTATTTAGTAGTTAGAAATAGAGCTGCTGTAGATAAAATACTTTATATACTTGAAGATATGGAAGATTATACTTCTACTTTAGTTAGCCCATCATTTTTTGTGCCAAGTATCCATAATGTAGGTATTACTAAACATGCACATTGGAATGGACATTTCAATTCTTATTTAAATTTTATTGATTTTGAAAGTGATGACATTCCATTTATAAATGATTATATATGTAATGTTTATTGTATATTAAAAAAATATTTTAAAACTATAAAAGAAATATCTATGGTTAATTTTGAAACTTTATTTTCTTTTTTAGAAGAATATAAGAATAAAAGAATATCTTTAAGAGAAAAAAATACTGTAGAGATATTAGAAGATAAAATTAATAATGTTTCTGAAGATAATATAGTATATAGAAGAGTACTTATTAAAGAAAAGAACTAAATTTTACAAATTCAATCCATTATGCTATTATATATTCTAATTTGAAGGGGGTGTTTTCATGAATGAGTTTGAAGAATTACTATATCTATATTTAAGCTATAAACGTAATTATGAAAATGATATTAATAATTTATATAGAGATGATTTCTTTAAAAATAGTAGATCTTCAAATACTGTTTTTGATGATAACCCTTACTATAATGAGAATGTAAGACCAGTATTTGATGTACTATTTGGAATTAGAGTGACAGACGATCATGATAGAAACGAAGATATACGTGAAAGATTGTTAGATTTAAAAGATATGTTGCTTTCTTGCGAACTTAAGAATTTCTTTAATAGAATAGAATTTAATTTTAGTAGTTCTTTAGATGCATGTAAGGCTTCTTTAAGTTCTAGAAGAATAGCTTTAGAATATATTAATTCTTTATATGATTCAGGTTTAGTTAGTGTTATGACTAAACAAACTGATCTACTTCCATCTAAAAATAATATTTTAGTTACACCTTCAATAAGCGAAAGAACTTCTTCTAATTCAATAGATAATTATTTTGAATTCTTATATAAAATGAGTATAAGATATTTTAAAACTATAAATTATGGAGAACTTTTATCTAAACGATCATATAAGAAATTTACAGATTTTATTTTATCTTATAAGTATCAAGATATAGAAATAAGTGATAATGATTTAGCTAAAGTAAAAACTTACTTTAAGGCTTTAGGTATGGTATTTACTGGTGATTATATAAAAGAAGATTGTGTTGATGTTTTATTAGGTTTAAAGAATAAAATACGTAAGTCTTAAAGTTAACTTTAAGACTTATTTTATATTTAGTTTACTTTTATATTAACACTTACTTGAAAATGATTTACGTATTTGCTAAAATTTATATGTATAAGATGAGAAGGGATGGATATTATATGGCCTTTAATTTAAAAAAGTTCTTTGATGATGAAGATACAAAATCAATTTCAGTAGGTGACAACGCTTACTATAATAGTCCAGAAGAGGAATTAAAAGAAGCAGATAAAACTGGTAATAAGATGATCTTGCTTGAACCAAGAGCATTTTCTGAAGCTCAACAAATAGCTGATCATTTAAAGAATCGTAATTCAGTAGTAGTTAACTTACAAAGAGTTACTGCAGCTCAAGCTAAAAGAATTATAGATTTCTTATCAGGATGTGTATATGCAATAGGTGGAACTATGCAAAAACTTTCTGTTGGAGTATATATTTGTACACCTAATAATGTATCTGTTCAAGGAAAAATTTCTGATGAAGGAGAAAAAAAGGCTAATACTAAAGACATTGACGATAGTGAGTGGTAGTTAATCAAGTAACGAGACGGGGGGCGTTTCATGAAGAAGTTTACTACATCTTTAAAAGGATATAATATATCTGAAGTTAATGAATTTGTAGATAAAGTAACTAAAGAATATGAAATGATGCTATCTACTTTAAAGGAAAGAGACGAAGAAATATCAAGGCTAAAACAAGCTAATTTAAAGTATAGTACTTTAGAGTCTACTTTAAATAAAGCTATGATGGTAGCAAGTGATACTTCTCTAGAGATTAAAAGAGTAGCAAGAGAGATCGGAAGAGCACACGTCTGAACTCCAGTCACCAAAAGATCTCGTAT
>CAMOYX010000055.1 GCA_946630615.1 uncultured Mycoplasmatota bacterium | reverse complement strand
AAAGTGAAGCAGGTGCAATAGGACTTGTTCATGGTTCACTTCAAGCGGGATGCCTAACTTCAACTTATACAGCTAGTCAAGGATTACTTTTAATGATTCCTAATATGTATAAAATAGCAGGAGAACTACTTCCTTGTGTTATAAATGTAGCAGCAAGAAGTCTTGCTACTCATGCTTTATCAATATTTGGTGACCATCAAGATATATATGCTTGTCGTCAAACAGGATTTGCTATTATGGCATCTAGTTCAGTACAAGAAAGTATGGATTTAACTGCAGTTAGTTATTTATCAACAATAAAAGGAAGAGTTCCATTTATTAATTTTAATGATGGTTTTAGAACTAGTCATGAACTACAAAAAGTAGAAGTTTTAGATATGGACAAAGTAAAAGAGTTAATAGATACAAAATCTTTAATAGATTTTAGAAAAAGAGCTCTTAATATAGATAATCCTGTAACTAGAGGAACTTCACAAAATGAAGATATATATTTCCAAGTAACTGAATCAAGAAATGAGTATTATAATAAATTACCTAAAATAGTAGCTAACTATATGAATGAAATAAATAAAATAGCTGGTACTAATTATCAACCATTTAATTACTATGGTAGTCTTAATGCAACTAAAGTAATAGTAGCAATGGGTTCAGTTTGTGAGGCTATAAAAGAAACTGTAGATTATTTAACTAAGAAAGGACATAATGTTGGTTTATTAGAAGTACATCTTTATAGACCATTCTCAGCTAAATACTTCTTAAAAGCTCTTCCTAAAACAGTTAAGAAAATAGCAGTATTAGATAGAACTAAAGAAGCAGGATCTACTGGAGAACCATTATACTTAGATGTATTACAAACTGTAAAACAAGTAAATGATAAAATAAAAGTAATAGGTGGAAGATATGGACTTTCTAGTAAGAATACAACACCTGCAATGATAAAAGGAGTATTTGATTACTTAGATTTAAAAGATAGTCATACTAACTTTACAGTAGGAATTAATGATGATGTTACTAACTTAAGTATTAATTATGATCCTAAATTTAATTTACCAACAACTAATACAGAATTCCTAATATATGGATATGGCTCTGATGGAATGGTAAGTGCTTGTAAAGATTTAATGAAGATAACAGGAACACACACTAATGCTTATGTTCAAGGATATTTCAAATATGATTCTAAGAAAAGTGGAGGAGTTACTATTTCTAATTTAAGATTTGGTAAAGAGCCTATTAGATCAACTTACTATGTTGAAAATCCAAAATTAATTGTATGTACTAAAGATAGTTATTTAGAAAAAATGCATATTTTAGATAATATAGAAAATAATGGTATATTCCTACTTAATACTAAGAAAAATAAAGATGAAGTATTGAGGTATTTATCTAATTATGATAAGAATATATTAAAGAAAAAGAATGTTAAATTCTATATAGTTGATGCATCAAAGATAGCTAAAGAAAATGGTATAGAAGGTAAGATTAGTACAATAATGGAAACCTTAATATTTAAACTTGGTAAGATTATTGATTATGAATTTGCAGTTAAACAGATTAAAGATAGTATTACTTTAAGATTTAAAAACAAAGGTGAAGATATTGTTACTAAGAATATTAAAGCAGTAGATGATTCACTTAATAAAGTGGAACAAGTAAAAATACCAGATGGTGTATATATTCCTGAAGTAGAGACTAAGAAAGATATGTTTAATGTAATTGAAAGAATGGAAGGAAATACTCTTCCAGTAAGTAGTTTCTTAAATTCTTCTGATGGTACATTAGAGGGTGGTACCAGTAAAAAAGAAAAAAGAAATATTTCTGATGTTTGTCCTAATTATAATAGTGAAAACTGTATTCACTGTGGACTATGTTCATTAGTATGTCCACATGCAGTTGTAAGAAGTTTCTTACTTGATGAAAATGAAGTTTTAGATGCACCTGATTCTATGCAGAAAAAGTTTGTTGATGCTGGTATAAAAGATGAAAAACTAAAAACAACTATTGGTATTAGTTATCCAGATTGTACTGGTTGTGGACTATGTAGTAAGATTTGTCCTGGTAAAAAAGGTAATAAAGCATTAACTATGGTTAATAGAGATGAAATAACTAAAGAAGAACAAATAGAATCTAACTATTTATTTAATGAATTATCTGATAAGAAAGTTGATTTACCAGATACAGTTAAAGGAACACAATTAAGAAAACCATTATTTGAGTTTAGTGGAGCTTGTAGTGGTTGTGGAGAAACACCATATTTAAAATTACTTACTCAATTATTTGGTGATAGATTAATGATTGCTAATGCGACAGGATGTTCTTCAATTTATGGGGCAAGTAATCCATCTAGTCCATATTCAGTACCTTGGGCTAACTCATTATTTGAAGATAATGCTGAGTTTGGTTATGGTATGGTAATAGCTGAAAAAACTATGAAAGATAGAATTAAAAATATCATAGAAGAAAATATAAAAGATGTTAAGAAAAGTGAAGAAAAAATTTATAAAGCTTATCTTAAAAATATAAATAGTGAAACTGCAGAAGCATTATACAATATAATTGATAATACTAAGATAGAAGAATTAAAAGAATTAAAGAGTTTCATAAAACCAAAGTCAATATGGTCTGTTGGTGGAGATGGATGGGCTTATGATATTGGATATAATGGAATTGATCATGTTTTAGCAAGTAGTGATAATGTCAATATATTAGTACTTGATACAGAAGTATATTCAAATACTGGTGGACAAGCATCTAAATCTACAAGAAGTGGAGCAGTTGCAAAGTTTGCATCAAGCGGAAAACAAACCAATAAAAAAGATTTAGCTCGTCATGCATTATGTTATCCACATGTTTATGTAGGAACAATATCACTTGGAGCTAATCCAATGCAAGCAATTAAAGTATTAAGAGAAGCAGAAAATTATAATGGACCATCAATTGTTATTGCTTATGCACCATGTATCGCACAAGGAATAATTAAAGGAATGACTAATAGTATTGATGAAGAAAAAGAAGCAACTAAAGTAGGTTACTTCCCATTATTCCACTATAATCCAGAAGAAGAAAAATTCTATTTAGATTCTAAAGCAGATTTTTCTAAATATGCAGATTTCTTAAGTGGAGAAAATAGATATAGAAGCTTAAAGAATCTTTCAAAAGATTATAAAAAACTTCTAGAACAAAATAAAAATGATGCTATGAAGAGATATGAATACTATGAAGAGTTAGCAGAAAACTGTAAAGAAAAAGAGTAAACTAACTCTTTTTTTCTTTTTTTAATATCATTATATGGCTTATAATTATATTAAGGTAGGTGTTTTTATGCAAAATGATATGGATAAACTAATTGAATATGTAACAGTACTTAATAATTATGAACATGGTAATTATAAATTGAATGATGATGAAGTAAAGATGTTACAAATGATGAATAAAAGTAGTGATTTAAAAACACAAATTGAAATAGATAAGATCAATAAAATGTCTTTTAGTGAAAGAGATAAATATATAGAAAGCTTAAATGAAAAAATTGAACAACAGACAAAAGTTGCTTCATCTGTTGAAGAAGAAATATCATTAACATTCGGTGTTAATAGCAGTAATATAAGAGTTAGTAGATTACAAGATGGTAAACAACTTTATACTTTCTTTGATAACAAATTAGGAAGAAATGTAGTTTTACAAGATGATGGTACTAAATCTTTAATGGCTAAACTTGATGAAATAAGAAAAGAAAGTGCTGAAGATGCAGATATTGAAAAAAAAGATATGCTTGAAGAAGAAAGACTAAAAAATAATCTTGAAGTTAATTTTATTCTAATATCAGAACTTGATCATCATTTATCAGAAATATCAAATATGAATGAAGAGAAGAGAAGAACATTAAAATTCTTATTAGATCATGCTGTTGAGGCTGGTATATCTTCCATTGATTTAGAGAATGTTGTTGGACTTGATTCAAATGGAAATATTTTAGAAGTTCATGTTGATGAAGTGACAAATGAACAGCAAATAAACAATGTAGATAATAATCAAGTACAATATAGTAATGATAAAAGAAAGGAATTTTCGATAGAAGAATCAGAAATAA
>CAMOYX010000054.1 GCA_946630615.1 uncultured Mycoplasmatota bacterium | reverse complement strand
CTATATTAGAAGTTATATCTCCATCACAATTATCACTTGCCCTAGCACCTTGCTCATAGTAGCTACTATTCTGATAAATAGTAATACTAGAACTACCATTTAAAGTAATAGTAGGTGCTTCCTTATCTTCATAAGTAATTATTCTATCCTTACTAGTAGTATTATTTGAACTATCACTTACTTGATACATTATATGATTATCTTTTTCACTTACTAATACTTTACTTGTTAAGTCTCCATCATATTCATCTTTTGCTTCATAACCTTCTTCATTATATATAGTGTTAGGGCATAAACTAACTTGATTACTACCCTTTAATTCTAAAGTAGGTTTTTCTTCATCTACTACCTTTATTTTTTTAGTTTGATACACATTATAAAATAAAGATCTATTAGTATACTTTAAAGTATATTCACCTATTCTTTTGGTATCCAAAGAACCTTCTACTTCTACATCATCACTTATCTTAAAATTCAGTATATAAAGATGTCCCTTAGGAATTAAATAACTAGAATTATAACTAATAGTAACATTTCCAGTTCCATCATCCAAAACTATTCTAGGTCTACAAGTAAAATATAAAACACTACCTAGAATAACTAAAGTTAAATATATAAATAAACCTATATGTTTCTTAATAAATCCCATAACAATCACTTCAAGAATAGAATAACATTAAAGCATATAAAAAGGAATGCTTTTGCACTCCAATTTATAACTTTGTAAATTATTTTTGAGTTTTAATATATAGGACTCTAAACCTAGTTTAATAACCGCTGTAATAGTTATTAATAAGTAATTTATACTATTTGTCATCTATAACTTAAGTATTGTAGGAAGTTAATAGATAAAACTATTCAATTTAAAAATATGAGAAATTATAGTATAAATTCATAATAGTAAATAATAAGGAGTAATTATTTATATTATACTTAAAATAATTCTAAGAAGATTTGGATAAATAAGAAAGAATACAAAAAATATTATCTATTTAACACTTATATTAGTACCTATCCTAAGAACCTTAAATGTTTAAAATATAACTTGTAGGAAATTATATTTTTAACTTGTCAGCATAAAAACTAACAAATAATCTAAATTATAGTTATAAAAATAACCATCCTTTATTTATCCATAAAATTTGCAACTGACTACCGTTTCTCGGTTCTTGAGCTTTGCGTCCTTACATTCCTGTAAGTTTGCCTAATAAAGATTAATTATCTATTTACTAGTTAGCTGTAATATAACTATTAAAGAGATAATATTTATAAGAAGTGCATAAGATGCTAAAGTCTTCTACTAAATATTTACATATTGTTTTCCATCATTTTGACAAATAGTTCCCTTAAATCAGATTTATCTTTTGCGTCTAATTCAATGAAGTCTAACTTAATCTGATAACCACTATCAAATGATAAAATTATAGAAGCCTTGGAACGTGAAAAATTAATGGCGCCTGATGAAATTGATTTATAAGGAATGATATGAATTGTTTTATTTCCAGATATAGGATCTACATCAAATAATAACATTCTCATATCTGTGAATATAGATTTATCTCTAGATGTTTTGTAGCATTTATAAATAAACTCTTTCTCACTCACATAATCTAAAACGTATTTTGGCAAATCATCTATAGTTAATTCCTTATTAAATTCAAAAGATTTTGTTAACTCCTTAAATTTAACATATGCCATCTTAATCCCCGCTTCCAAATAAATTATAGCAAGTCTATATTTTTCTTTCTAGTATAAATATAAAAAAAGAGTTTTTTTATAAACTCTTTTTGCGCTATTTTTTTAATTATTAGTAGGTTTAGAAGCTTGTTTTACTTCACCAAATTTATCGAATGGGAAAATAATAAAATGAGTAACTCCTTCTATGTGATTCTTCTTAACTGGGCCTACAATTCTAGAGTCTAAAGATACCCCTCTATTATCTCCTAATAAGAAGTATTCATCACTACCAAGTGTTATTTCATCTACATCATTTGTGCTTCCATAACCATATGGATCTTCTATTTTTCTACCATTTATATAGATCATACTATCTTCTATTTTAATAGTTTCTCCAGGCATACCAAATACTCTTTTTATAATAGAATCTACTTTCTTATTACCTTCATATAAATCAGCAACAACTATATCGTATCTTTTAATATCTTCAAATTTATAAAGTAACATGTATTCATTACCTTGTAAGGTTTCTTGCATAGATATACCATTAACTCTAATTGGAGTAACTATATATGTTCTAATTAAAATTATAATTACTAGAATTACTATATAAGGTATTAATTCTTTTATATTAAATTTAGTTTCTTCTTTTTCCATTTCATCACGTCCCTAGAAATTTATTACAATATAATTATATAAAAAATAGGTTTAAAAACCTACTTAATTTTTTCTATTTTACCATTCTTTTTAACAAGGTATACATTCTTTGATATTTGCATTAAAGGAGCATCATTAAATGAGTCTGTATATAAATTCTTAATAGATTTATGAGGATATACTTCCTTAAACTTCTTTACTTTATTATGAGAAAAGTTTAAATAATTAATAGCTCTTGCATCTAGATCAAACTCTGTACCAATTATTCTATCTGTTCCAAGTAAATACTTAATTGGTTCAAGCATAAATGTAGGAGATGCTGTTACTATTACATCCTTCTTACTAACTTTTTCTAAAACATTTTTATATAGTTTACTTCTATTCTTCATCCAGAAGTCATCTAAGTAATTTAAAATAGTATCCTTAGTTAAATTAGTTAAATCTATTAAAGATGATAATCTTTCCCTAAATTCATCTTCAGTCATGCTTACACTTTTATAATCTTTTAGTATTTTTAATATACGTGGTAAAAGTTTTAATAAACTTGGTTTTCTTCTAATAATATACATTGCAAAGTCAAATCCACTTTCACCTTTATATAAAGTATTATCAAAATCAAATACTTGCATCTATCTTCCTCTTCCCTTTTCTTCTGCTTCTTCATTATAATTATTAAAGTATTGCATCATTTGACTACGATATACTTCATTTTGAATTCTTTGATTTATTAGTTTAGAAGCTAATTGTTTTTCAAGTAAGGAAATTTTATTCCACATCTCATAGTATTTTTCCATTTCAATTTTCTTTTTATATTCATCTCTTAATTTAGATTTAAGAAATTCACATTGATCTAAGGCATGTTTAATATCTCCTGTGGAAGTATTACTTCCATCATCATCACAAATATCTGAAACTAATTTAAATAATGATTTAAAAGATATATCAAATCTTTCTAACATTACATTATGTATTAACTCTTCATTATATAAAGATATATTACTAACTTTAATTTTACTATTCTTATTATTTTTTGGTTTAAAAGAATATGCTCCTTCTTCTAAACTATCAATTAATTTTCTTTTACCTTTTAGTTTCTTAAATTTGTAATTTTCCATTTCAAACCCACCTTACTTGTCTAATAAATCCGGTCTTTTTTTCTTAGTATTAGATATTCTACTTTCCTTTCTCCATTCATTTATTAACTTATGATTACCAGAAAGTAGCACATCAGGTACTAAATATCCCCTGTAATCTCTTGGTTTAGTATAAGTTGAATAATCTAGTAAATTATCATTAAAAGATTCATCTACTATACTTTCATCTGTAATTACTCCTGGAAGTAGTCTAGTTACAGAATCTATTATTGCCATGGCTGGTATCTCACCACCAGTTAACACAAAGTCACCAAGTGATACTTCTTCATCTACGAAGTTTAATATTCTTTCATCAAACCCTTCGTAATGTCCACATATAAGTATTAAATGATCATACTTCTTATAACTAATTGCTACTTCTTCATTATAAGGCTTACCTTGAGGAGTTAAAAGTACTACATGTGCATTTTTATAATCTAAAGACTCTAATGCTCTTACTATTGGGTCACACATAAGTACCATTCCAGCTCCACCACCAAATGGAGTGTCATCAACTTGTCCATGAGCTAGTGTAGTAAACTCTCTAAAGTTAACTAAGTTAATAGTTACTTTCGCATCCTCTATTGCTCTTTTAAGTATAGATTCTTCTAATACTCCCCTAAACATATCTGGAAACAAAGTTAATACATCAATTCTCATAGTATTAGTTCACCACCATTATTAGTTAAAATCTTTTTATCATTTACTAAAACATCTTTAATAAAATGATTATTATAAGGAATATAAAATTCTTTTATTCCCATAACTTTAATTAAAACACTGTTATTAGTATAACAAATTTCTTTTACTTTACCTAATAATTTATCATTATCATAAACCTCATAACCTATAGTATCTTCAATAACATAGTTAATATTATTTAAATCTTCTCTATTAATATATACTTCACTATTTCTAAATTCT
>CAMOYX010000053.1 GCA_946630615.1 uncultured Mycoplasmatota bacterium | reverse complement strand
AAGAAAAATCATCACCAGATGATTTTATGAAAGAAAAGTTTGATAAGATTAATGAGTTCAATATAGAAGATTCATCAAAAGATACTCTAAAAAAGATTATCGAATATATGAGAAAATATAATGAAAAGATTGAGTCAAACTATATTCCATTTAATATCAGTATAATAGTTGATGATAAAGATCTATCAAATGAAATAGCAAATATTTTAAAAGATAGTGCAATATTTTTCTCATATGTAGAAAATAATAAGTATAAAGAAGTATCACTATATAATTTAGAAAAAGATTTATCTGAGGTATTTGCACAAAACAGTATTGTTTTAATAAAAGACTTAAAGATAATTGATCTAAAAGATGAGGAATATAGAAAGAAATTCTTTAATTCATTAGAAATTAATCTAAATAAAAAGAATTTAATAATGATTTCAGGAATTAAAGATGAAATAGATAGATTTTTTCAATATACTACTATATCTAATGATTACTTTACATTTCAAATCATAGGAATAATGCCTGATGTAGGAGATGTTTATAATGAATTATTACAAACACTAGACTTAGATGATGATAAGAAAGTAGAATTATTAGATTATATTAGTGGGACTTTTCCTAAAACTAAACTAGATTATTCGAATTATAAAGATAAATTAAGAAATTATATATCTTTTAATAAAGAAATACCTAAATTAAGTGAAGAAAAAACTACTGAAGAAATATTTGCTGAATTAAATGAGTTAGTAGGCTTAAAGAAGATAAAACAATCTATTTATGATTTAGTAGATTTAATAAGTTTAAAGAACAAAACAAAGGAAGACTTAAAAATTAATGATATAAACTTACACATGGTATTCTTAGGTAATCCAGGTACAGGAAAAACAACAGTCGCAAGATTATTAGTAAATATTCTATATAATTTAAAATATATTAGAGAAAATAAATTAGTAGAAGTAACTTCTAAAGATTTAGTAGCTGAATATGTTGGACAAACTGCTCCAAAGACAAATGAAGTTATAGAAAGAGCACTAGGTGGAGTACTATTTATAGATGAAGCATATGCTCTAGCATCAACGTCAAATACAGGAAATACATACAATGCAGAAGCAATCGCAACTCTAATACAAGCTATGGAAAATCACAGAGATGATTTAGTAGTAATTTTTGCAGGATATACAAAAGAAATGCAAGCATTTCTAGATTCAAACTCAGGAATAGTATCAAGAATAGGCTATACACTAGAATTTGAAGATTATACAGAAGATGAATTAGTAGATATATTTAAAGGAATGGTAAAAAAAGCAGGCTTTACAGTAGAAGATGCTGCTATAGACAAATTAAGAACAATTATTAATGAATATAAAGATACTAAAAACTTTGGAAATGCACGTTTTGTAAGGAATGTTTATGAAAAAACAATTATTAAACATGCGTCAAATACTAAGAACATTAAAGCTAAAAAGAAATTAAAAACTATAACTGTAGAAGATATTTCAACTGAAAATCTAATTAAACAATAGACAAGTATTTACTTGTCTTTTATTGTAAATGAAAATGTATATTTTTTTGACATAGACATTTAAATGTAAATATAATAATAATAGGAGTTGATACTATGCCAGGAATTGGAATGATGAATAAATATTCATGGAAACAACCACCTGTATTTTATAGTGAGCCAGGAGAATATGACTATATGCCAAATGCGACAAAATATACTCCGAAAGACTTATCTAGTATTGAAGATCAAATGAATAATATACTAGCGAATATTTATGATTTAGTAAGTTTTTGTAGTGCAAATATTTATTGTAGTAGTGATATGTTGAATTTATCTCAAGAATGGAATACATTATTTAGAGTAAATGACGAAGCGCAAATAGTATTAAATATTGAAAAAATTGCTTCTATAGACGAGGAAACAGGTGAAAGTTATGAAGAATTAGAAGATACAATTACGACATACTTTAAAGATGCTAATAGTGCTATAAAAAAAATTAATGCAGCGCTAAAAAAATTAGAAGATACAGCTAATAAAGTTGAAAAAGCAATAAGTCAAATAACTAGTGATGATGAATCAATAAGAACAATGGCTATAGAATATTTAGAAAAAGTACGAAAAAATGGAAAAGTCTATACCTACTTTACTTTAGCTAAGATAGGAAAATGGGTGTATTAGATGGATAATAGAATAAGACTTAATTATGAAAATTATGATACAGGGAAAATCCATTATGATAATTTAATAAATTATATTGAAATTGCTAAAAAACAAAATAGAACAATAAAGAACAATTATTTAGATTTAGACAGTTCATCATTTGATATTTATTCTTTTCCAATTAATATGTATATAAGTGATTTAGATGAGTCTATAAAGTGTTCAGAAGAAATAATTAAAATATCTGATAAACTAGCAACATATGCTGTAGATAATTTCAAAGATGCAGAAGAAGCAACTCAAGAAGAAATAGATAAATTTTTAAACAAAAGAGAAGAACTATATGCAAATATAAATTCAGATGGATATCATTTTGAATCTGAAAAAATAGTATATTGGGAACCAGGTATTGCAGGATATACATCACAAGGATATACAGAAACAGATAACTATAAAATAGTATCAGCATATAAAATAGGAGAAAGTTCTAGATTATATTATTATGATAAAGAAACAGGAAAATACATAGGCTATGTAGAATTAAATAATAAAGCTCATGTTGGTGGAATAACTTATGATCAAGATGATAAAATATTATTTGTTACAGGTAGTGATGGTGAAGTAAATTGTTATGACCACGAAGCAATAGAACAAGCACTAGCAACAACTACTAAAGGAAATGATGGAAGAGCTAAGATAGATTTAAATAGTGAAAATTATAGTGGAGTAGAACTAGATTGCAATATTAATATAAATGAATTAGGTATAGATGATCCAGCAACAATTTATTATCACGACGGAAAATTATATGTTTCAACTTATCGTAAAAAAGGTGATTTAGTATCTTATGATATTAAGTGTAATAGGACAAGTGATGGAAAAGTTGAGGTTGATGGAGGACAGATGCATATAATTTCTACTGATAGTCCATCTGCCACTCAAGGAATTTCTATATTTGAAAAAGATGGAAAAAAATATGTCGCATTTGCAAGAAGTGCAATGGTTATTAACTCTTCAATAGATGTTTATGAGTTAAATGACGATGAAACATTAGGTAAGATGAGTGGTTCAATATCACTACCTCATACAGGTTTAGAAGGAATCAAGGTACATGAGGATGGAACAGTAACAGGAATATATGAATTTGAAGGCGCTACTACACTAGATGTAAATATAGATAATATATTAGGAAATGGAAAAGAGAATCCACTTGATAAAGCTTATGAAGGTGCAGGAGCATTTTGGGAGACTAAACATAAAGTAGAAAAAGCCATCGAAGATTTAATAAATTAGCATATTCAATAATAAGGAGGATATATGATAAATAACTTTGATAATGATTTCTTTAATAAAAATAATAGAATAAAACTATGCTCTATAGTACTAACAGGCATAATGGTAGCATCACCATTTATAGTAAAAGGTATGGTTAATAAAGCAATAGATGATTTAGATCACCATAATGAACCTGCAATAGTTCAAGAAGATAGTATTATTGAGGAAGATACATCAAGAATAACTATTGAGTATGAAGGAGAATATAATAAAGAGAATGGTGTAATTGTCATAATAGAAGATAAAGAAAGAAAATCGGATGAAGAAATTGAAATAGTTTCTATAATAACACCAAATGCTGATGATCCACATTGTGAATTACCTGCAGGAAATTATATAATAGAAAACTATACTAATGCTTGTGAAATAGAAATAGATGGACAAACAGATTATACTTTTACAGTTAATTATCAAGATGGAACAATTAAAAGTACTAATGAGCAAACAAACATTCATTCACATACAAGATAAAAGCGATGATTAAATAATATCATCGCTTTCTTCTTCTTCATAAATAATTTTCATATTAGAAAGATATTCTAAATCCTTTATTTCATCTTGTAAGTCTGATGTGGATAAGACTTCAGCATCAAACCCTTCCCATAAGGCTAACCAAAATAAGAATGCCATCAATTCTATAGGAGCAAAATTAACTTTCAAAGCCATTAAGATTAGATAGATACAAAATGAAATAATACCTGTTATTATCAGGTTAAAACCACGTTTACGAAGAGCTTTCAACTCTTCTTTTTTATTAACTAATAATAATGAATAATGATTTCTAAGAGCTTTAGAAACAGTTCTTTTTTCTTTATCTGAAAATTTAGGTCCATGTATTTCTAAAACTAATGGATATCCCCAAGGTATAAAACTAGCATTAATATCAATATATCTCATAAATTCATAATTAAGAATTTCAGTATTCTT
>CAMOYX010000052.1 GCA_946630615.1 uncultured Mycoplasmatota bacterium | reverse complement strand
ATTCAATAAAAAAAGAATATATGTTTTATATTCTAATTTACTCTTAATGTTGTAAATAAATGATAATATAATTTATCCTCTTTATTTAACTCATATATTCCTACTTCAATATTATTCTTTGTAAGTATTAATCTATCATTTGTAGAATTTAGCTTTAATTTATTACCATTTAAAACTTTTTTATATTCTTCTTCATTTAGTTCATATAAAGGATAATCTAATATATCTGAAATAGTTTTAATATCATCCTTAGTTATATCACTTATTAACTTAGTATCTTCTAATTTCACATTACCTAATTTAGTTCTTAAAAGATTAGTCATAGTAGCAACTGTTCCTAACTTCTTTGCAATATCAGATACTAAGCTTCTAATATAAGTACCCTTAGAGACTTTAACTTCAAATTCTATTTTATTATTATTAATATTTAATAATTTAATATTATTTATTTTAACTTCTCTTTTAGGTAGTTCTACCTCTTCTCCATTTCTTGCATAGTCATATAACTTTTTACCATTAACTTTTAAAGCAGAATAAATTGGTACTTCTTGAATATAAGATTTAGGGAAGTTATTAAATAGATTTATTATATCTTCTTCTTTAACCTTAACATCTACTTTCTTTATAACATTACCAGCTAAATCCAAAGTATCAGTTTCATATCCTAATTCCATTTCTACTTTATATTCTTTATCATGATCCATTAATAAATTAGCAAGCTTTGTATACTTACCTAAACAAACTACCATAACACCAGTTGCAAGTGGATCAAGTGTCCCAATGTGTCCAGATTTTCTCTCACCTAGCATATGAGAAACTTTGTTACACACATCTCTACTAGTCCAATTCTTTTCTTTATTTATAAATACTAAACCATCCATTTAATCACGTCCATAAAAGTATCATAAATAAAAAGAAGTTTCTTTTCAACTTCTTTTTATTCCATTAATAAGTTAGTTATACTTACTAAAGTATAATCATTTCCATTCTTAACATATCTGTATGTATAAGTAGTAGTACTATTATAATAATCATCTATACTTTCAATTGAATAAGCACCTAATAACTTACCATCTTGTGTATATACATTAGTGCCATCATTTTTAAGTACACCTACATATAAAGTAAGACCTTCATCAATGTTATAACCTGTTAACTTGGAAGAATAACTACTATTGCATGTGCTCTTATCTACTTCACTAGTTTCTTTAGTTTCACCAGCATTAATATTTAATAAATATGCTCCTTCACAACCATTCATTAAATTATTATATACAGTTTCAGCTATGTTAGTTTCTTCTAAGATTTGTTCTTGAACTTCTTCATTAATTTCATCGTTATTATTTTTATTTGTATTATTTGTATTCTTATTAGCATTAATAATAATTAAACTAATAATAACTCCAGTAATAACTACTACTGCTAAAATTGATAATATAATTCCAACTTTTTTGTTAATTTTTACTTTCTTCATATTATTCACCTACTATCAATATAATAAAATATATAATATTTTTTTACAATAGAAAAAAGGATAATTAATTATCCTTTTCTTCTTCATGTATATCAGAAATAATTTCATCAATCTTAGAAGCATATTCTAAACTTGTATCATAATGAAATCTTAAAACAGGAGTCTTTCTAAGATCCATACCAGTTGCAACAAACTTACGTAAGTAAGGTGATGCTTCATTTAATTCCTTCTCCATATCTTCATGTGATTTTCTTGCAATAGAAGTAAAATACATATCTGCATAAGATAAATCACTAGATACTTTAGCGTCAGTTATAGTAACTGTTTTCATTAGATTATCTCTTGTATTTTCATATAATGCATTAGATACAACTCTTTGTATTTCAGAGTTTATTCTTTCTAATTTATGATTCATTATTTACTAGCCACCATTTCGTAAACTTGAATTTCGTCTCCTTCTTTAATGTCTATGAAGTTTTCAAAAGTCATACCACATTCAAAACCTTTTTTAACTTCTTTAGCTTGGTCTTTTCCTCTTTGAAGTGAACTAATCTTACCATCGTAAATAATTACTCCATCACGAATAATTCTTGCTTGAGCACCAGATTTAACTACACCTTCAGTTACATAAGTACCAGCAATTTTACCAACCTTAGAGAAAGTAAATATTTGTCTTATTTGAGCATTACCTAATTCCTTTTCAACATAAGTAGGCTCAAGCATACCCTTCATTGCAGCTTCCATATCTTCAATAGCTTTATAAATAATAGTATAAAGTCTAATATCTACAGAGTATTCTTTAGCAATTTCTTTAGTAGTATTTGAAGGCATTACATTAAATCCAATGATAATGGCATTAGATGCGTTAGCAAGTACTACATCACTTTCAGTAATAGTACCTATACCGCTTCTAATAACGTTAACTCTTACACCTTCAACATTAATGTTTTCTAAGCTTTGTTTAACAGCTTCTTCACTACCTCTAACATCAGCTTTTAATACAACATTAATTTCTTTAACTCCTGATTTAATATTATTAAATAAATCATCTAATGTGATAGCTTGTTTCTTATTCTTTTGTTCTTTTAATATAGCTAAACGTTTTGAAGCAACTTGTTTTGCTTCTGCTTCAGTTTCAAATGCCATGAATTTATCACCAGCACTTGGTTCATCAGCAATACCAGTAATAGAAACTGGAACAGATGGACCAGCTTCAACAATAGCTTGTCCTCTATCATTTTTCATAGTTCTTACTTTACCTGAATATGCACCAACAACAATTGGGTCACCAATTCTTAAAGTACCATTTTGGATAAGTAAGTTAGCTACACCACCGATATTCTTATCTAATTTAGATTCTATAACAGTACCTATAGCATATCTATTTGGATTTGCTTTATACCCGTTTACTTCTGAAATAGCAAGTAATGTTTCAAGTAACTCATCAACACCTTTACCTGTTACAGCACTAATCTTAACGAATGGAACATCTCCACCCCATTCTTCTGGAGTAATACCATGTTCTGCCATTTCTTGCATAACTCTGTCTGGATTAGCTTCTGGTTTATCCATTTTATTTACTGCAACAACTATTGGTACACCAGCACTCTTAGCATGATCAATTGCTTCTTCTGTTTGAGGCATTACACCATCATCAGCAGCAACTATAATAATAACTATATCAGTAATAGAAGCTCCTCTTGCTCTCATCTTAGTAAATGCAGCATGACCAGGAGTATCTATAAATGTAATCTTCTTACCATTACAAATAGCTTGGTATGCACCTATAGCTTGAGTAATACCACCAGATTCACCATCAACAATATGACTTTCTCTAATATAATCTAAAAGAGTAGTTTTACCATGGTCTACATGTCCCATGATAGTAACAACTGGAGGTCTCAATTCTAAGTCTTCCTCTTTATCAATAACTTCAAATTCTTCAAAGTTAGAAATATCTTGAGTTTCTTCTCTTTTTAAAGTCTTTTGATAATCAAGACAAACTACTTCAGCATTTTCATAATCAATTGCAGCGTTTAAGCTTAACATTAAACCTAAACCCATTAATTTCTTAATAATATCTGTACCAGATACACCTATTAAAGAAGCAAGCTCTTCAACAGTCATACCTTCATGGAATAAAATAATATTACTATCTTCTACTTTATTATTACTTTGTAGTTTTCCTTTGTGTTTATACATTTCTTTTCTTTTATTGAAGTACTCATTCTTAGATTGCTCTAAGTCAGCTCTTTTCTTTAACTTTTGTTTTTTTATAGTAGGTTGTAATTTGCTAACATTAGCACTTCTTTCAAGTTCTTCAATAACTTCATCTAGTTGATCTTCTTCTTCTAAAGTTGCTTCATTTTCAGTAGAAATTAAGTTAGTAGCGTAATCTAAGTTAATTACGTCATCATCGTTTAATACATCATCAGCATTTTTAACTTCAATTCCTAATGCTTGGCACTTCTTAAGAATCTCAGCGACTGATAAATTGACACTTTCAGCATATTCTTTAATTGTCATATTACCATCTCCTTTTCTTTTATTTTAATAAATTCATTAATTCTTCATAGATAGTAGAAGGAACTTCTACTTCTATTGCTCTATCTATTGCTTTACTCTTCATAGCCCTTTCAATTACTTCTTTGCTAAGTTTTAAGTAAGCTCCTTTTCCATTTGCTCTACCTGTAGTATCCACTTCTACTCTACCTTCTGGAGTTCTAACTACTCTAACTAGTTCTTTTTTAGGATACTTCTCACGTGTTACAACACATGTTCTAATTGGCTGTTTCTTCTCCATTATCCATATTTCCTTCCTCATTTATTTGAGCTAAAGTTTTAATTTCAATACGGTATTTTGTTAATCTAGAAGCTAATTTAATGTTACTTCCTTTTTTACCAATAGCAAGTGATAGATTATCATCATCAGCTATAGCAAGTGCTACGTGATGTTCAGGATC
>CAMOYX010000051.1 GCA_946630615.1 uncultured Mycoplasmatota bacterium | reverse complement strand
GTATTTGTATTAGTGTTTGAAGAACTACTACTTTCTTCTTTCTTTTCTACTTTAATGTATACTTTTAATGTTACATATCCTTCTACTTTATTTCCTGCTCTTATTGATTGATCAGTTACTTTAGCAGTTGAATCTGGGTTAGAAATAGTATTTCCTTCTTCATCAGCTACTACAAATGATAAGTCATATTTTTTAGCAACTTCTCTAGCATAACTTACTGTTTTACCAGTTAAGTCTTCCATAGGTTCAGTGCTTTCTTTTTCTTCTTCTTTGTCTTCTTTCTTTTCTTCTTTTTTATTTTCAGTAGATGATGAGTTAGAAGATATTGAATCGTAACTTCTTCCACCTGAGTAAATACCTTTACCTATAATTTCACTTGATTGTTCATAGTCTTCTGAATAATCATATGTAAATGTTTTTATATCTTCAGTTTCTAATTTACCTAAGTTTTGTTTCATACCTTTAGTTATTGCTTGCATTGAACCCATGTAATAACCTAAGGCTGAAGTTGTAGGTAAGTTTAGATTATAGTATGTTAATTGCATTTTTTGCATTGTTATGAAGTCTTCTCCATTTAATGCATTTGATAACATACCTTTTAGAGAACTATAGAATGATAATATTTGATCTGTTGTCATGTTAGTTGCAATGTTATTTGATATTGCTTGTAGTAATGATTGGAAGTCTGAAAGACTTGAAGTTTTAACAATCTTTTTAGATAAAGCTTCTATAATTTGTTGTTGATGTCTATTTCTTGCTAAGTCACTTTCTAAGAAACCATGTCTATTTCTTGCATATGCTAGAGCTTGTTCACCATTTAAGTGTTGTAGTCCTGTGTTCATACATACTAAATCTTCTGCTAGTGTAGATCTTTGTGCATTTGATTCACATAGTCTTCCTTCACCATAGTAAGATACGTAGTAGTTGTAGTCAGGTTGTTCTACATCTACATCAATTCCTCCAATTGCATTTACAATATCAATTGCACCTTGGAAGTTTACTTTAACAAAGTAATCTATTGTTACATCTGTAAGAGATTCTAAAGTTTTAATTGTACTCATTGTTCCATATGCTGAAGATGAGTTTATTTTTCCATACCATAGGGTTCTACCTGATGATGATAGAATTGGTACATACATATCTCTTGGAAAACTAAACATTGTAGCAGTAAGAGTTTTTGGATTAAATGTAATCATCATTAGGGTATCACCATTGAATGCTGCATTTGCATCTAAGCCTCCAGATGATTCTGAATCTACACCAAGTACTAATACTGTGAATGGTTCAGTTAAACTCTTAGCTTTGTTTATTAATGAACTTTCTTCATTTTTAAATTCTTTAGAGTATGTATCTATTTCTTTAACATTATTTAATAATTCTTCGTATGATTCATCGTTACCATATATTACTTTATAATCATCTGTAATAAATATTGCATCTACTTCTTCTTTTAAGAAGCCTTGCATTAATTCAATTACATTTGAATAGTATTTTAATTCGTTAGATATATTATTTTTCTTAATATATTCTAAGGCTAGGATATTTGATGTTTTATCTTCTTCATCTGTTACAATTCCTATTTTAGAAGATGGTCCATATTCATGAGATGATCTTGTTAATAATACAGTTGTATAAAGTGAAGTGTTTTTAATAGTAACATTTTCTACTGTGCTCATAATATTATTAATATAGTATGAACCTATTCCATATATTGAACTTAATAGAATAGTTATAATTGTTAGTAGAGTAAATGTTATTTTCTTTTTATTAACAATACCTTTTAAACCAAATATTAAATATATAAGAGCATATATAATAGTTAGTATTATTACTAATGTTCTTATTAGAGTTTCTATTCCTGTTAATTTTAATAAACTAAGTGTGAATAACACTATTAATACTACATTACTAATAAAAGCGATAGTTAGTATAAATTTCATTAGTTTACTTTTTCCCTTTAAATTCTTTATTAAATCTTTCATTAAATCTATTTCCTTTCAGACATAATTCTTATTCATTAAAAATTATAATATATATTTCAATTTTATTCTACATATTATTGACTTATCTATTATTAAAAGTTAGACTCATTAAGTATAGTTTGATATAATTACTATGGAAGAATAGGTGGTAAAGTTGTTTACTAAAAATAAAGTAAAAAACTTAATATATATTTTATTATTTGTAGTATCCTTTACTGCTTATAGGGTAGATGCTTTAACAGGTGTTATTACTGGTAGTCAGGTAGGACTAAGAAGTGGAGCAACTACAAATAGTACAAGATTAAAGTCTTTAAATTTAAATGAACAAGTAACAGTTAATAATACAAATGGAACATCTGGTAGTGGATGTACTAATTCTTGGTATAACATTACTAGTGGTGGTGTAACAGGTTATGTATGTGGAGACTGGTTAAGCTTTGAAGGTATGGTTTCTATACAAAGTTATGGAAGACCTTGGACAAGTCCTAAGAAAGCTATTTATGGTGGAGCTTTCTTTACTGGAGAAGATTATATATCTACTGGACAAAATACAAGTTATTTAAAGAAGTTTAATGTAAGTCCTTGTTCATCTTCTATTTATTCTCATCAATATCAATCTAATTTAGCTGCACCTATGAATGAAGCATATTCTTCATATGTAAGTTATAAGAATAATGGATTATTAAAGAATAGTTTAACTTTCTTAATACCAGTTTATGAGAATATGCCAGAGTATACCTCTCATCCTAGAACTGGAAGAGAAACAGTATCAAATCCTATTACTAAGTTAGATTTAAAATTTGAAGAAGTATTAAATAAAGAAGGATTTGATGAAACTTATAAAGTATGGTTAAGAAAGTTACATGATCAATATCCTAACTGGACATTTAAAGCTTTATATACAGGATTAGATTTTAATACTGCTGTACAAAGAGAGAAATGGGCATCATCTGTATCTGGAACATGCTCAGAATGTAAAGATAGTTCAAATCATGAAACTGAATCAGGTTGGTTTATTGCAAATGATCAAACTGTAGGATACTTCTTAGATCCAAGAAACTATTTAATGAGTGATAGTATATTAGCATTTGAAGATTTAGCTTATGATGAAAAATATACTGAAGCAGCTGTACAAAGTGTGTTATCAGGAACATTTATGGCTGGAACAGATAATATAGATAATAAGACTTATGCATCTATTTTTGTAGAAGCTGGTAAAGCCGCAAATGTAAGTCCGGTTTATTTAGCATCACTTGCTAAGCAAGAATCTGGTACTGCATTGAGTAACACTACTAATGGAGCTAAATTCACTTATAAAGGTGTAACTTATGAAGGATTTTATAACTTTTTTAATATAGGTGCTTATTCATCAGAGGAAAATCCTGCACTTGCTGGTTTAACTTATGCCGCTGCAGGTAGTCAAAGAAATTCACAAGGTATATATACAGGTAATATTGGTGGTACACCAAGTATAGGTGCAACTTCAACTTCTAAAGCTTGTACAACTCATAAAACTAATAATTCGGGATATGTAAATCCTAATAGTAATACAAATAATAATTCAAACAATAATAGTAGTAATAACAATAGTAATAGTAATAATAATAGTTCAAATAATAATAACAATAATAATCAACAAGAGAAACCTAAAGTTACAAAAGATACTCAAATTAAGTCTTTAGGAGTTAATGAAAAGTCTAATGCTTATATAACTAATTTAAGAATTGGTATGACTGTAAATGAACTTTTATCTAAAGCATCAGTTACTATAAAAGATAAATCAGGTAATGTAATTACTGGCGGTAGTAAACTTACAACTGGATCAACTATTACATTTACTGATGGAAGTGTAAGAACAATAGTTATATATGGAGATCTAAATGGTGATGGAGATATTAACTCTGCTGATTTACTTGCTATTAGACAGCACATGCTAAAAATAAAAGCTTTGTCTGGAGCTTATTTAGAATCTGCACATATTCAAACTACTAGCGGATCAGTTAATTCATCTGATTTGTTAAGAATTAGACAAGCATTGCTTAAACAATACACTATTAATCAAAGTTAATAAAAAGGAGAAATGACTATGAAGAAAAGATATTTATTACTTTTGCCTCTTTTGTTTTTAACAAATAATGTTAATGCAGCAGCTTATGTTTCACCTTCCAGTAGTACTATTACTACTGGAAGTAGTGTTTATTTTACTGTTACATTAACTGGAGCTGCTTCGTGGGAAGTTTATGGTACATCTTCTGGAGCTACAAGTGGTTGTAGTATGACTGAAGTTGATGATTCCAGAACAGGTTATAATAAAACACAATATATTTATTCAGGTTATTGTAAGGCAACAAGTATTGGACAGATAGGTTTTAGTGTAAAAGGTAATTATTCTGATCAAGATGGTGGAGTACATTATATTGATGTAGGTACAACAGTTAATGTTGTTGCACCAAGACAAGCTGATTCAAATAACTACCTAAGCTCGTTAGGAATTGAGGGTTATGAAATAACACCTGCTTTTAATAAAGACACATTAGAATATTCAGTTACAGTTCCTGCAAGTGTATCTACTGTCAAAGTAGTTGCATCTAAAG
>CAMOYX010000050.1 GCA_946630615.1 uncultured Mycoplasmatota bacterium | reverse complement strand
AAATAACAGTTACAGGTACTCTTAACCCTAACTACATTACAGTTAACTTAGATCCAATGGGTGGAAAAATTGCTTATACTTCAGTAGATGAAGTAATAGGTACTAAGTACACAGGACTTCCTATTCCTATTAAAGAAGGATACTATTTTGACAATTGGTATTTAGAAAATACTGACAATAGCATAACTACAAACACTATAGTGACTAATGCGGTATCACATACTTTGAAAGCAAAATGGTTAGAAGCAAGTGAAATAGTTTTACTAAAAGAAAATGCATTTGAAAGTCTTACTGATTATAAAACTGCGACTACCGAAATAAAGCCGTACACCGGTGAATTAACTGATACTATCAAGAATAGTGCCTCAATTATAAGTGATGAAACATCACTTAATAAAGCATATGCATGGTTAGATGGTACTATATTATATTATGCTGGAGATAATAATAATATTTATATGCAAAATGACGTTTTTGGTGGATATCAAACTGCATTCTCTAATGTAACATTTATTGATTTAAGCCCAATTAATACAACACTTGTTACTAGCTTAGAATCGTTCTTTGAAGATTGTAGAGCACTAGAAATATTAAATTTATCAAATTTTAATACATATAATGTGAAAACAATGAAAATGGCCTTTTGGTGCTGTACATCTCTTAGCAAATTAGATCTTTCAAATTTTGAAACTAGTAATGTAGAAAATATGTGGGGATTATTTAGAGGTTGTAAAAATCTAAACAGCATAGATTTATCGAGTTTTAATACAAGTAAAGTAAATAATATGAATGGCATACTTGCTGGCTGTGACAACTTAAAAGATATTGATTTATCAAGTTTTGATACAAATAATGTTTTAAATATGGGAAGTATGTTTGCAAATAACGCAAAATTAGAAAACATTAATATATCAAATCTTGATACATCAAATGCTACAGATATGAGTAATATGTTTGGTGGATGTAAATCACTAACATCATTAGATTTAAGCAATTTTGATACATCAAACGTTAAAAGTATGCTTCAAATGTTTACTGGATGTTTAGCACTTAAATCTCTAAATGTTAGCTCATTTAATACATCAAAGGTAACTTCAATGCATGATATGTTTTCAAACTGCATCAGTTTAGAGAAAATTGATGTATCAAATTTTGACACAAGCAATGTTCTCTATATGTTTAATATGTTTAGCTCATGTAAATCATTAACGTCACTAAATGTATCTAACTTTAATACATCGAATGTTAAATATATAGACCATATGTTTGATGGATGTACATCACTAACATCGTTGAATTTAAGTTCTTTTAACACTAATAAAGCAACTTCGTATGATAATATAATTGACGAAAATATTACAGAAGTTATTTTAAATTGTGATAATGCAGCTACTATAAATGATTATATTAGTGGTAATTTTCCAAACACTTCTATCTCATGTATCTAAGAAAGACATTTATGTCTTTCTTTTATTATTCTTATATATTTGTTATTATTTATAAATAAATGAGTGTGATTATTATGAAAAAAGAACTACTAGTACCTGCAGGCTCTATGGAATCCTTAAAAATGGCCATTCTAAATGGAGCAGATGCTATATACGTAGGTGGTAAAAAATTTGGGGCAAGAGCATATGCTAAGAACTTCACTGACGAAGAACTAAAAGAAGCTGTAAAACTATGTCATAAGTATGACGTTAAACTACATGTAACAGTAAATACTATTGTCTATGAATCAGAAACAGCTGAAGTGCTAGATTACATAGATTATTTAAATAGTATTAATGTAGATGCATTAATAATTGAAGACATTGGTCTAATTAAAGAAGTACATAAAAGATATCCTAATCTAGCACTTCATTCATCTACACAATTACATACCTTTAATTTAGATCAAATTAAATTCCTAGAATCTATTGGAGTAACTAGATGTGTCCTTGATAGAGAACTTTCCCTAGATGAAATAAAGAAACTAAATACTAAACTAGAACTTGAAGTATTTATCCATGGAGCTCTATGCATCTCTTACTCAGGTGAATGCCTAATAAGCGCATTATCACTTAATAGAAGTGGTAATCGTGGAGAATGTGCAGGTCTTTGTAGAATGCCTTATAAATTATTAAAAGATGATAAATACATAGACTTAGAAGATAAATATATATTATCTACAAAGGAACTTAATACTTCTTCTAATATAAAAGACTTATTAGAAAGCAATATCACAAGCTTCAAGATAGAAGGAAGAATGAAATCTCCAGAGTACACTGGATTCATAACTTACTTCTATCGTAAACTAATAGATAATTATTATAAGAATAAGAGTACTAAGATAGATGAAATAGATAATAAAAATCTCTTAACTTTATACAATAGAGAATTCACTACAGGCTATTTATTTAATAATACAAATATCTTAAATATGAAAACACCTAACCATCAAGGTATACACCTAGGTAATGTAATAGATGTAAATACTAAATTTATAACTATTAAACTAGATGAAGACTTAACTCAAGAAGATGGTATTAGATTTACTAAAGATAACAAAGGTATGATAGTAAATTTCTTATACAACTCTAAAGGCCTTTTAATTAATAAAGCAAATAAAAACTCCATAGTTAAACTAGATAACAAACTAGGTATAAAAAGTCTTGGAGAAGTAAGAAAAACAATCTCTAAAGAGCTAAATGATTCTTTAAATAAAATACCTAAAAGATACATAGATATAGAAATGTCTTTAACTATTAAAGATGATACTTTAACCCTTGTTGTTAAAGATAATAAAAATATTATTACTAAGAATAGTAATATAGTTTCTATTGCAAAGAATGCACCAGTAACAAAAGAATCTTTAATAACTCATTTAACTAAGACTCATGACACTATATTTAATGTATCTAAGATTACTATAGATATACCTAATAATATATTTATACCAATGTCTAAGTTAAATGAGTTAAGAAGAGAAGTATTAAATGAATTGGAGGTGCTAAGATCATGCTAGTATCAGTATTTATTAAAACTAAAGAACAACTAGATTTAGTATCTAAATATAATATAAAAGATATCTATACAGATAACTTAGAATTAGCAACTAAATATAATTTATATTATGAAACTCCAAGAGCATATAATAATAACTTAGCATTACCTAATAAATTACTAATTAATGATCTTGGATTATTAATTAGTAATAGTAATAAAGACATAGTAAGTAATTATTATTTAAATGTAGGTAATCATTATACTCTAGATTTATTATTAGAACATAACGTTAAAAAGATAAACTTATCTATAGAAACAAAGTTAGATGAATTATCTAACTTTGACTATACAAAATATCCTATCGAATACTTAGTATATGGAAGAGTAGAAGTAATGCTTATTAAAACTCATCCACTGTTAAATGAAGATGGTTATACTATAGAAGGTATGGATGGTAAGAAGTATCCTGTATTAATAGATAATGATAAACACACTAGAATTCTATCTCACAGGCCAATAAATCATCTAGACGATATAGAATACTTAAAATCTATTGGTTTAAATAATATAAGACTAGACTTTACTATAGAATCCATAAAAGAAATAGAATCAATCTTAAATAAACTATACAAATTAATATAGTTAAATAGTTGTAAATAAATTGACAAGACTTAACGTCTTGTTATTTTATTTGACACTATTTATTGTATGATTAATATGTAAAGAATAGAAAGAGTTGATTAAAGTGACAGCACCAAAGGTAAGTAGTGAAGTAAAACCAGTACACATAGTTGCTAATAAGGAAGATATAGCAAGTAAAGTAGTAATGGCAGGAGACCCTCTAAGAGTTAAATATATTGCTGAAAAGTTTCTTGAAAATCCTAAATTAGTAAACGAAGTACGTGGCATGTTAGGTTACACTGGTACCTACAAAGGTAAAAGAGTAACAGTAATAGGTCATGGTATGGGTATGGCAAGTATGGGCATCTATGCATTTGAACTATTCTGCTTCTATAATGTAAAGGAAGTAATAAGAGTAGGTACCTGTGGATCTAACTCTAAAGATCTAGATATCCCTGATTTAATTCTAGCTAAGAGAAGTTACACAGAATCAAACTTTGCTTATACATATAACGGAGACGTTACTAAACTAGCTTATCCAAGCACTGCCTTGAACGAAAGAATTCTTGCAAATGCAAATAAAGAAGGTAAAAGTATTCATTTAGGTGATGTACTTTGTACTGAACAGTTTAGTTTCTATTCAGATGAAGAACATCTCTTAAAAAGAATTCCAGAGTCTGTTAATCCAATAGGAGTAGAAATGGAAACATTCGCTTTATTTAAAACTGCAACATCTTTCGATTGTGATGCTTCTGCAATACTTTCAGTTGTAGACTCAAAGTATAGCACTAAGCAGTTATCAGTAGAGGAAAGACAAACTTCTCTAGATGATATGATCACTTTAGCTCTTGATAGTATTTAAGGGTTGGAAAAGAAGTAATACTTCTTTTCTTTTTTTATCTTTAAAATATACAAGATAACATACAGAATAACATACAAGATAACATACAGAATAACATACAAGATAACATACAAGATAACATACAGAATAACATACAAGATAACATACAGAATAACAT
>CAMOYX010000049.1 GCA_946630615.1 uncultured Mycoplasmatota bacterium | reverse complement strand
GCACCTATGCAAAATAATAATATTGGAGGTATAAATAATACTTTAAATCCTATGCAACCAAATGGTATAGATCCAAGTTTAGGATTTATGGGAAGTGTACCTGTTCCTCCAACAATTAATATGCCTGTTGGAGCAGCACCAGTTAAAGCAGCTAAAGAAAAGAAAAAATTAGATAAGAAAGTTATTATTGTAATCGTAGTATTATTAATATTAGGTATTGGTGGAGGAGTATTCTTCTTCTTAAATCAAAGTGCTAATAAAGTAGTAGTAACTACTTCTAATGGTTATGTAGAACTTGGAGATGTTTCTTTTATTCCAACAAATATTACAAGTTATGTAACTAATAAAATTATTAATGTTACTGGTAAAGAATATAGAACTAAATGTACTGTATCTTCACCATCACTTGATGTTAATAAAGTAGGTTCTTATCAATATAGTGTTACTTGCCAAGGCAAGACTACTCAAGGTCAATTAGTTGTTAAAGATTCTAAAGCACCTACAGTAGTAGTTAAGACTGTATATGCATTACCTGGTTCTAAAGTAGAAGCAAAGGATTTTGTTATTGAAGCTAAAGATTTATCTGGTGATCCATCTATTTCTTTAGAAAACGATATTGATACTTCTAAATTAGGTAGTCAAGATATAGTATTAATTGCAAGTGACTCTTATGACAATAGTACTCAAGTAGATGCTAAATTAATTGTAGATAATAATGCTCCAGTAAGTCATTTAAGAGCAGATATTACTTCTAAAGTATTAACTGATGCTAGTGAGATGCCTGAGCTAGAAAAGGCTAGTGTTATGAAATCTTATATATTTGGTATTAGTTCATCTAATACTTTATATAGTGAAGATATTACTTTAGAAACTACATAT
The DNA here is from genome assembly GCA_946630615.1 of uncultured Mycoplasmatota bacterium. Lineage (GTDB taxonomy): Bacteria > Bacillota_I > Bacilli_A > RF39 > UBA660 > Ventrenecus. The sequence goes on along the minus strand of CAMOYX010000049.1, from coordinate 4,027 downwards.
AATTTTAGTGATGATAAAGATAATTATGAATTAGCTAAACAAGATATAATATATTCAGATAATGGATTAGAAGATAGTTTTGATACATTAGAAGGACATGTTTCTTATAATGATGAAGATAAAACTATTAAAGTATTAAGTTTTGTTACTTCTAATGATGTTACTAAAGCTTTAAATACTAGGGAATTACCAATTAATTCATCTTCTTTACAAGCTTTATTAAGTGAAGCAGGATATACTACTAGTGTTACTAGTGGAGAAACAAGTTATGTAGATGACTTTGGCGTTGCTGATGATGATGACAATGGTGGATTTGTTGTTACTCCTGGTGATGATTTTGATATTATAGAATAACAAAAAGCAAGAATTAATATTCTTGCTTTTTAATTGTTATAAAGTCTTAATACTTCAAATGATGGGGTATTAAATAATCTTACTTTTAAACTATCTGTACCTATACCATTTGATACATATATAGAAGTATTTGATTCTTCATATTTACCATTTATATATGAACCTACATTATCTTTATTTATAATACCATTATTTATGAATGGTAATTTAATAGTTCCTCCTAGAGTGTGTCCTACAAGTATTAGATTAGATTTAGTAAATACTTTGTTAGCTATAATTGGTTCATGTGCTACTAGTATTTGATAGTAGTTTCCTTCTATATCTTTTTTAAATGCATCTTCAATATTTGTATCTTCTTTTGTTATAGAATTAATTCCAGTTAATAGAATAGGTGTTTTTGAATTGTTATAGAATATTTTCCTATTTTGAGTTAGATTTTTAAATCCTGATGTAGTTAATATATCTTCTACTATATCTTTATTTTTATAATCTATATCTCCAAGTACATAGTATTTTTTTAGATTAGAATTTATTTTAGATAAGTTATTTTTAATACTTTCTTTTATTTCTTCCGTTATTTTTATATCGTTACTTATTAAGTCTCCTCCAAATAGAACTATATCTGGTTTAACTTCATTTATTCTATTTGTTAAGTTTTCTAATTCTTTGTCTGTTATTGTATTTCCGTAGTATAAATCTGAGAAGTACACAATCTTTAATCCATTTAATTCTTTTGGTATTAATTCATTTGTTATAGCGTATTCTATTGATGTAATATTTTTGGGCTCTATGTTAGTTATATAAACTACAAAAAATATAATTATAAATAATATAGTTAATAATACTTTAGCTTTTTTACTTAGTTTCTTTTTAGTTCTTACAATTTTATCATTATCATCTTTAATATCTTTTTTTAGTTTTTCTTCTAGTTCTTTACTTCTTTTTTCTATATCTTTAGAAGATTCTCTTGTTTTAATCTTTTTTTCTACAGCCATATGTTATAGTCCTCCTACTATAGTAATTATAAAACATATTGTGTTATATAGCATATGGGTAAGTGTACTACCAAATATAGAATCTGTATCTAGATAACATTTAGCTAGTATCATACCAACACCTGCGTAACTAAATATAAATAATAAGTTTTGATAGTTAGCAACATTTAAATCTAGTTCTAGGTGACTTGCTCCAAATAATAAACCTGTAAATATAATAAATATTATTTTATTTTTAAATACATCTTTAAATTGATATCTATATATTAATTCTTCACATAATGGACCAATTAAACAAGATACTACAAATGATAGTAATGGATTAATAGTTGTTAGTTTTCTATTTAATGATTCATTTGTAGGTATTTGTTTTGATGTTAGATTTATTATTAAGCTATTAGCTAGTACTACGAATATAAATGTATAGTATAAATATATAATTATTTTTTTAGCGTTATCACTTTTATTTTTTAAAAGATTATCTAAATTCTTTTTTAAATCTTTATGGTAGATTATTACTATTACAATTATTGCTAATAGTTCTATTACTAAATTAAGGAGTAATGTTTTATTACCTGCGCTAAAAGGTAATTTAGTTATAATACTACCTATAGGATTAGGTAATACATGATAAATTATTAGAAATATTGCTATTCCAAGTATGAATTTCAATATGTTTTTCTTATTCATTTTTAGTCACCTTATTTAGATGATAACATAGATAATAATTCATTTAAATAGATAGGTTAACTAATTGTAAACTAGGCTTATTTATGCTATTATTTTTTTGATGGTAGGTAATGATATGAGAAAAGTTTTATATTTAACAATTTTCTTTTTTATATCTTTATTAATTACTATAAATGTTAATGCAGAAGACTGTGCAGATAACATTAAGGTTAAGCTTAATGCAGAGTTATATAACGTTAAGTTTAACTATGAAGTAGTAGAAGCAACTAGTAAAGAAGATTTAGAATTATATCGTTATCCAATTAATGATTATGTTAAAGTTACTGTTATTAATATTACAGAAGGTATGGCTGTAGTAATGGATGATGGTTTTGAGGAAGCTGAAGGTAGTGAAGGTGGCGGAGCTATTTCTGCTAGTCAAAGATTTGAATATAGTGACACGAATGAGGGAGTATATACTTTTAATGTGCCTATGGATGTAGTGCATAACTTTGAGGTTTTTATAACTAATGCTAATAGTGAGTGTATTGACCCTCAAACAAGAAAGTTAACTTTTATTACTCCTAGATATAATCAATACTCATCTTTAGAAGAATGTAAGGGTGTAAGTGAGTATTATTGTGATAAATATTTAACTAGTGAGATACCTTATTCTAAAGCTGAAATTATAAAGAGTATAGAAAGACTTAAGAAAGATGATAATACTCAAGAAGTACAAGAATTATCTTTCTTTCAAAAGTATGGAAAGATAATTTCTTTAGTTATAATTGGTATAGCATTAATTCCTGTTGCAGTAGTAGGTTACTTTGTTACTAGAAATTATATTAGAAGGAGGAGTATTAAATGAAAAAATATTTATATTCATTATTATTAATAATATTACTTATAGTTAGTGCATCAGTTAATGCCAAGTCTACTCAAAATTTTAAGTGCATTAAGTATGTAAAGAGTAATGGTCAAGAAGAGTACTATGGTAGTAGTGGGGCTTTAGTTGACTTTAATACTTATGTTAACCAATGTAATGGTAAAAGTGGCTATTGTGCATTTAATTGTGATACAGACAAATACTTTGATGCTTTAGAAGAGGGAGATATTAAAGTAAGTTGTTTATCTGATAACTATAGACAACATTCTAATCAAGCTAATGTAGCTTATTGTGGTGCTAGTGCAAATAATTCTTATTATGCTAGAGGTTGCTGGCTAGGTGCAAATGTATATGCTAACTGTTTAAATCAATCAATTAGTTGGTCTTTAGGTGAAAAATTATATTCTAATCAAGAGATACAAGATTATATAAAGAACTTTGCTGGTTCTGATGCTATACATACTACACAGGATGGTAAGAAGTTTGTTAGTGATATTACTAATGCTTATTCATTTGCTGAAGGTAGTGAAGGATTCTTATTAGCTAATCAAATATTACAAAAGATGGCTGCTAAGTCATGTGCTGTTTTAAATAGACATGTAGAGGGTGGAAAAGCTCAACTATACTACATGGAATATATGAATAATGGTAGTATGGCTAACCAGTTTAATGCCTCTTATGATAATATTTCATTTGATCAAGGTTTAGCTTTAGCTAAACAAGGTAAAACAATTCTTTTATCTTTAAATGTATCTGGTGGTGGTACTTGTCACTTATTTACTCAAGGTACCCACTACATAACATTAACTTATGATAGAAATAAAGGAATGTATTATGTATTACACTCTGGTGAAACTAGTCCAGATATATCTAATGGATACATTGATGAATCTATAATTCAAGGATTAAGAGGATGTTTAGGTGCTGGTGGTACTCACTTATATACACCGGGTATATGTCATGATGCTGCTGTTCCAAATGAATGTGATGTAGTATATGAAATAGGTTCAACTTGTACATGTGACTATGAAACTGGAAGAGCTATTTATACATCAAGTTATACAATTGATAGTAATCCTGTAACTATTAGTGGTTCTTCAATAGATGAATTAAAGAAGAATGC
>CAMOYX010000048.1 GCA_946630615.1 uncultured Mycoplasmatota bacterium | reverse complement strand
GAATCTATCTCATTACAAGAAGATATTAAGAACATGAAATAAGCAACTTCAAAAGAAGTTGCTTTTTTAATACTTAAAATAAATAGATTTTCTTTTATCTTTAAAATCAACACCAGTAACATGAGAATTATTACCAATAATCTCTAAAACTTTATCTAAACTAATCTTATTATTAAAATAATCATTAATACTACTAATCTTATAAACACCTTCCGTAATAGATTCATTATATAAATCTAGAAAAGAAAGTGTACTTATTAACTTCTTATCAATTGGATTACACCATTCACCATGATTTAAATTAAATAAAGAAGTATCTATATTCTTAACATGAAATGATAAATTAGAATACATTCTTCCATATCTATTTAACTTATCAACTATAGAATAAATAAATCTTTTAAATCCAATACGATCAGTAACAAAGTACTTTAATAAGAAATTACCACTATTAACTGACTTGTTATAAACATTCCCGATATTATCTACTTTATAAGTATTCTTAAATGTATAAGTAACACAATTCTTTAATTCACTACTAAACTTAACTCTAGGTAATAACATGTCTCCCAATTTAGCTTTATATAAATCTTTACCAGTCTTTTTATTATACATATAAGCATCAAAAGAGACTTCCATCTTTTCATGACCACCTCTATATTTATTATCTACTGATGACATACCAGTAGTATATATTATTAAAGGATGACAATTCTTATCTAATACATAATGTAGTATAGATCCATATAAATAACTTAAAACATCCTTATTATCTCTTAAATTATTTTCATCAATATATTTAATAATATTTTTATAATATAAATTAATATTAGTTCTTTGACCAATCTCTCCAAGTTTTCTAATTTCTTTACCATAAGAAGAAAAAGGATTAGTTAATTTATAATAATAAAAATTATCAAAAGATTGAGCAAATATATGATAAATATCTAAGTTAATCTTATCTTTTATACTATTATCAAGCTTATCATAAACATCCTTAGAAAAGTAATGATGTGTAACGATAGATGGCATCTAATCACCTCTGATGAAAATAATACCATATTTCACTATATTTTCACATTATTTTGATAATAGTATCATGTATCTTATATAGAATGAATACATACTTTGTGATATAATCTATTCGGAAGATGAAAAGTAAAGATATAGGTGATAAGTGTGAACAAGACATTCAAAAGCCTCGACGAGCAGATTACTATCCTACGAAGTAAAGGGCTTAATATACCTGACGTAGAAGATGCAAAAGAGATACTTTTAAGAGAAAACTATTTTTTCTTAAGTGGTTATAGATTATTATTCATGCAAAGTGAATCTAATAGAAAATTCATTGAGGGTACAACATTTGATGAAATATACGCTATGTTTCAATTCGATAGACATGTTCGTAACATTGTTTTTAAGAATTTATTAATTATTGAAAATAATATTAAGAGCATATCTTCATATCAACTATCAAGTGAATATGGTATTAGAGAAGAAGATTACTTAAATCCTAAAAACTTTACTAATGATAAATCTAGAAAAAAACAAGTAGCTGACATCCTAAGAAAAATGCAAAGACAAATAAGAATAAATGGTTCTCAGCATGAAGCAACTGCTCACTATATATATAAGTATGGCTATGTTCCACTATGGATAGCGGTTAAAGTCTTATCATTTGGAGTTATGTCTGAACTATTTCTTATCTTAAAACCTCAAGACCAAATAGAGATTGCAAAGAAGTTTAAGATAGACTCTAAAGACTTAAGCATATACCTACCAATCCTTGCAAACTTCCGTAACTTGTGTGCTCATGAAGATGTATTATTTAATCATAAGACACAAAGAAATATAACTAATACTCGTTTCCATGCAATGCTAAAGATACCTACAAACGAAGAAAATGAGTATATAAAAGGAAGAAATGATTTATTTGCAATCATAATAATCTTTAAACAATTACTAAGAAAAGAAGATTTTTTCTTACTAATGTCTGAACTAGAATATGAAATACAAGTATTATCAGATCGTCTAAGAGTTATATCGGTAGAAAAAGTCCTTGATGCTATGGGATTTCCAATTAATTATGAAGAGATGGTGAAATTGTAAGATGAAGAAAGAAAAAGAAAAGAAAATTAATAACAATCCTAACGACAAATGGCTAAAAGTATTTGGCATATCAATAATACTAGTAATAGTAGCATTCCTAGGTGTTACTTATTGGAGTAATATTACAGAAACAGTAGGTGGCTGGTTCTCTAATATTAGTTCTAATAACGAAGATAACACTAAAGTAACAGAAGTTAAAAATGTAACTATTACAGATACAGGTCTTGCTGATGCGGTAGAAAAAGTATATGACGCAGTAGTAATTGTAAAAACATACGTTAAAAAACAACTATATTCTACTGGTTCAGGATTTATTTATAAAAAAGATGGTAATAAAGCATACATCTTAACAAATAATCACGTTATTACAAGTGGTGATTATATTACTGTAGTTTTATCTACAGATGAAGAAGTAGAAGTTAAAGTAAAAGGTACTGATGTTTACTCAGACTTAGCTGTATTAGAAATTGATGCATCTAAGATTAAATCTGTTGCATCAATTGGTAAATCAGAGAATGCAAGAGTAGGTGATACAGTATTTGCTATAGGTGCTCCAGTTAACGCAGAAACTTATGCATGGACAGTAACACGAGGAGTATTATCTGGTAAAGATAGATTAGTAGGTATGTCTACATCTAATCAAAACTCATTATTTACTACATCAGATGTAATGATTAGTGTTTTACAAACTGATGCAGCTATTAACTCTGGTAACTCAGGAGGACCATTATGTAACGCTAATGGTGAAGTAATTGGTATCACTTCAATGAAACTAGTTACAACAGGTATTGAATCTATGGGATTTGCAATTCCAATTGATACAGCTATTAAGTATGCTGAATCTCTAGAAAAAGGAAAACAAATTGAAAGACCATCAATTGGTATTCAAATGTTATCTTTAGTTCAAGCTGTATATTTATATGGTGTTAATATTAATACTAACGATGTTACTGAAGGAGTTTATATAGCTAAAGTAAACTCAAGCAGTGCTGCAGAAAAAGCAGGAATTAAAGCAGGAGATATTATTACTGAAATAGATGGTAATAAAGTAAAATCAATTGCTTACTTAAGATACTACCTATATAACCATAGTGTAGGAGACACAATTAAAGTAAAAGTATATAGAAATGGTTCATTTGAAGAATTATCTCTAACTCTAAAAGAGACTAGCAATAACTAGTCTCTTTTATTATTTAATGATATAATCATTAAACAAAGAAGGGATAATATGAAAAATTTATTTGATTATCTAGAATACTATGGAAATGACTCTCTATATATAGAATCATTTAATGATGTAGACTCCCTAGTACTTGCTAGCTTAGCATATGGTAAATGGGAAGGAATAATACCATCTGGTAAGTCTAAATCAATAACTTTAGAGGAAGCCTGTGAACTATATATAGAAAAATATAAAAATGCTAATCTAAAAAAAGAAGACTGGTTATTTCCAAAAACTTATAAAATGATTAAACAACTAAAAGATTGTAAAAGATATAACCTAGCAAGAATTTATAACTGGCAAGAAATAGTATCTAAAGAATGCCAATTTGCAGCTATGACTATTAGACTTGATAATGGCCTTACATATATCTCATATAAAGGTACAGACTCATCTGTTATAGGATGGCAAGAAGACTTTGAATTAACATATAAATATCCTATACCATCCCAAACAGAAGCTAGAAATTATATTAATAAGACATTAACTATACTAGATAGAAAAGTAATGCTAGGAGGACACTCCAAAGGTGGAAATCTAGCTATGTATGCTTATTTAAACATAGATCCTAGATATAGAAATAGAATTAAGAAAGTATACAACTTCGATGGACCAGGTTTTTTAAAAGATGTATATGAATCTATATACTTTAAAGAAATGATACCTAAATTAGTAATGTATGTACCAGAAGAATCTGTATTTGGTATGCTACTTTACAATGGACCATATAAAGTAACCAAAAGTTCCAACTCAGGTGTAATGGCACATGAAGGCTATTCATGGGAGGTATTTGGAACTAAACTAACCAAAGGTACCATAAAATCTAAATCGACTAGATTACATAAGAATGTATTATCATTCTTATCTAAAATGACTATAGAAGAAAAGAAAGATTTTATAAATGATATGTTTAGCTTCTTTAGTGCAATGGATGTAACTAATATGTTACAACTAAAACAAGTTACTCTATCTAAAATAACAACAGCATCTAAAAAAATTATTAAATCTTCACCTGAGAATAAAAAGAAACTTATAAGTATGTTAAAACTGCTATTCCTAGGAATAGAATAGTACTATAAACAAGAATATTATAATAAAAAGTAGACAATAACCTATATTTAAGCTATAATGTTCTTGTTCTTTAGGGGCGTAGTACAATGGTAGTATAGGAGTCTCCAAAACTTTAGACGTGGGTCCGATTCCTACCGCCCCTGCCATTTAGAATATTAAAACTCTAACTTAAAAAAGTTAGAGTTTTTTATTATGTTCGTAATACCAAAATATTCCGAATTATATTATTTTTTTACTATACCAAGTAATAATTTATTAACAATAGGTATTCTTTTTAATATTTCAGTCATTAAAGGTAATATAATTATTGTTCCTAAAATTAAGATTATATAATTAAATATGAAGTTATCAAACTTAATATATTCAACTAAAATAAATGATATAACTATTTGTATTGTATAATGTAAAACATAAAAACTAAAATTATTTTTATTCATATAATCAGTGAATTTATTTTTTATATCTAAATACTTTTTACTAATACCAAATGCAGATAATATTACTAACCATATATAAACATTAGTAAATATACTAGTTAAGAATTCATTTGA
>CAMOYX010000047.1 GCA_946630615.1 uncultured Mycoplasmatota bacterium | reverse complement strand
TTATCAGTGATTATTTACTAAATTAAAAAAATACAATCATTCAAGATTGTATTTTTGATTTTATTTAAATAAGAAAATAAATGTTTGTAAAGACATTAGTATTCCATTATGCATAAAGTGTAGTCCCATTGGAACATAGATATTATCACTTTTAACAAATATATAGGCAAATACCCAACCAGGAATACTGTATGGGATAATATATAATAAATCCATCACACCAGTATAACTTGTGATAACATGTAAACTTCCAAAGAATAAACCAGATATAAATATAAATAATATGTTATTCTTTATTATATTTCTAACAGCTAGTCTAAAACATAATTCTTCACATATAGGTGCATATATAACTGAGCTTATTAATGTATATATAGGCATCTTTTTAAACATTTCATTTATTAGTTCTTGATTGTTTGCTATAGAACCACCATTTATTAACATAATAATTAGATTACTAAACATCATAAGTGCAAGTATTAAAAACCAATATTTTATATATGTGTTGAAATATTGTTTATGATTCTTTTTTAAAACTTTTAAATCATCTTTTAAACGTTTATTAAATATAAGTAATATAGATGATATAATTAATATTTCAAATAAAACCATATATAATATTTTTACAAAAATTGGAATATCATTTATATTTATATTAACTATTTGGAATGGTATTATTTCAAATTGAGGTAAGATTACATAAATGATTATAGCTAAAAAAGAAAGTAATCCAAGTTTTATCTCTGTAGAATTTTTATTTGTTTTATCTTTTACTTTTGTCATTTTATCACTCTCCATAATATAATTATAACAAAATTTAAGTAATTATTATAAAAAAAGGTGCAAATTATGAAAAATGTGCTATAATATTTACAGAAGTTACAAAAAAAGAGTGGGTCATCATCCCACTCTTTGACGTAAATGGAGGTAATATGAATATAGTTGATAGTGTAAAAGAATTAATTACTAAGCCTGTAACTGATGCTGGATTTAATATTGATGAGATAGTTTATGAAAAAGAAGGTAGTGTATATTTTCTTAGAGTAATTATTGATAAGAATGGTATTATCAATCTTGATGATTGTGTTACTGTTAGTAATATTATAAATCCTTTATTGGATGAGAAAGATATGATTGAAGATAATTATATTTTGGATGTTTGTTCAAAAGAGAAGGGAAGTGTTTAAGATGGCAAAAAGAAAAAAGAATGAGCCAGAACTTAATGAAAATAAGATAGATATTAAAGCATTTAAGAAAGCAATTGATGTTTTAGAAAAGGAAAAAGGAATTAGTGAAGATGTTATATTTGAAGCTTTAGAATTAGCGCTTACTAGTGCTTGTAAAAAGAATTATCATACTTCTTCAAGAGTTGAAATTAATCGTGAAACAGGAGAAATTAAAGTATTCTCTTATAAAACTGTAGTTGATAATCCTAAAGAAGAACATCGTCTTACTGAGGAAGAGCTTATAGAATTAGAGAAAAGCGATCCATATACACCATTGACAGACGAAGAACTTGCAGAATTAAAAGAAGAAGTAGAATATGATCCACGTATTCATTTATATTTAGATGATGCTAAAAAAATAGTTCCAGATATTAAAGTTGGTGAAACTATTGAAACCGAAGTTAAACCAAGAGAATTTGGACGTGTAGCTGCAAGTACTGCTAAACAAGTTATTGTTCAAAAAGTTAGAGAAGCAGAACGTGCTAACATAATGAATGAATTTAGTGATAAACAAGATGAAATGGTTACTGGTCTTGTTTCAATGGAAGATGTTAAAAATTATTATATAGATTTGGGGAAAACACAAGGTATTTTACCTAAGTCAGAGATTATTCCAGGGGAAACAATTAAAATGGGATCTAGTATAAAAGTATATATAACTAAAGTAGATAGCGGTACTAAGGGACCATTAATTCTTTTATCTAGAAAACATTATGGTTTTGTAAAAAGATTATTTGAACTTGAAATTCCAGAAGTTAGAGATGGTATTATTTTGATTTATAGTGTAGCTCGTGATGCTGGTAATAGAACTAAAATAGCTGTATATTCAGAAAATCCTAATGTAGAAGCTGTTGGTTCTTGTATTGGAGAAAGAGGATCTAGAATAAATAATATTATTAAAGAGTTAAATGGTGAAAAAATTGATGTAGTTGAATATAGTAATGATAGTGCTAGATTTATTGAGAATGCTTTAAGTCCTGCTAAAAACTTAACTGTTGTACTTGGTGGAGAAAAAGAAAATGAAGCACTTGTTATTGTAGATGATGAAAATCTTTCATTAGCAATTGGTAAGAAAGGACAAAATGTTCGTCTTGCTGCACGTTTAACACATCATAAGATTGATGTAAAAACAAGAAGCGAAGCTAGAGAAATGGGAATTAATATTCTATAAGGAGTGATTCGATGAAAACTAAAAAGATACCAATGCGTACATGTGTAGTAACAAATGAGAAGTTTCCTAAAATGGAATTAGTTAGAGTAGTACGTACTAAAGAAGGTAAAATAGTGGTTGATGAATCAGGGAAATTAAATGGTCATGGAGCTTATTTAAAAAAAGATTTAGAAGTTTTTGAAAAAGCACAGAAATCAAAGATTTTAAATCGTAAATTAGAAGTAGATGTACCAGATGATATATTTGATAAATTAAAAGAATTAGTAAAATAATAATTTAGAGAAAGAGGTGATACATATGATGAGTGTTTTAGAATATGCTTTAGATGTAAATAAAAAAGTAGAAGAAATACTTGAAAAGTGTAAAGAACTTGGAATTGATGCTAGATTAGAAGAAGATATGTTAGATGAAGATGCAATTGTTGAACTTGATAATGCATTAGTATTAAATCCAATTGATGAAGATGAAGCTTTAGAAGATAGAGTAGAAGAAATTGTTGAATCAAAAAAAATAGATGCCGATAATACAATAAAAAAACAAAAAATAGGTAAAAAGAAGGATAATGTTTCTAATAAAGTTAATAAATCAAAAAAAGATTTAGCTAAAAAGAAAAAAGAAATGTATAAGAATAAAGAAAAATTGGTATCTAATGCTCCAGTTCAAAATGATAAAGTAGTAGTATATAAAGAAGGAATGACTATAGATGATCTTGCTAATGCCATCGGTGTATCAACTGCAGATTTAATTAAAAAGTTATTCTTACAAGGAGTTATTGTTACTAAAAATAATTCTATTGCATTTGATACAGCTGAAATATTACTTCTTGACTATGATAAAGAATTAAAAAGAGAAGAAGAAGTTAATGTTGCAAATTTTGAAGAGTTTGAAGTAGTTGATGATGAAAAGAATTTACAACCAAGACCTCCAGTTGTAACTATAATGGGACATGTAGACCATGGTAAAACAACTTTACTAGATACTATTAGAAAGAGTAATGTTGTAGAAGGAGAAGCCGGAGGAATAACACAACATATTAATGCTTATCAAGTAAAGAGAAATGATAAGTTAATTACCTTTATTGATACACCAGGACATGCTGCATTTACTGAAATGAGAGCACGTGGTGCACAAATGACTGATATTGTTATAATAATAATTGCAGCTGATGATGGTGTTATGCCACAGACAAAAGAAGCTATTGATCATGCTAAGGCAGCAGGGGTTCCAATTATTGTAGCAATCAATAAAATTGACAAACCAGGAGCTAATCCAGATAAGATAATGACAGAACTTACTGAGTATGGTTTAACACCTGAAGAATGGGGTGGAGATACTTTATTTAATAAGATAATAGCAACTACTGGTGAAGGAATAGATGATTTACTAGAAAATATATTATTAGTTGCTGAAATGCAAGAATATAAGGCTAATCCTAATCGTTATGCTATAGGTACAGTAGTAGAATCAAGATTAGATAAACATCTTGGACCAGTTGTAACATTACTTATTCAAAATGGTACATTAAGATTGGGAGATCCAATTGTAGTAGGTACAGCATATGGTAAAGTTAGAACAATGAAAAACTCTAATAATGAAGAACAAGTTGAAGCTTTACCTAGTATGCCAGTAGAAATAACAGGATTAAATGACACACCAGTCGCAGGTGATAAATTTATGGCATTTGAAACTGAAAAACAAGCTCGTAGTATTGGAGAAGAAAGAAGAATAAAAGCTCGTCAAAGAGAAAATGCTTCTAAGAATGCGGTAAGTTTAGATGATTTATTTAATAAAATAAAATCAGGTATCAAAGAAATAAATGTTATTGTTAAGGCAGACGTAAATGGAAGTGCTGAAGCTGTTAAGAATTCTTTAGAAAAACTTGAAATAGAAGATGTAAGAGTACGTGTTATTAGAAGTAGTGTAGGAGCTATTACTGAAAGTGATGTAGTTCTTGCTAAAGCTAGTGATGCAATCATTATTGGATTTAATGTAAGACCAAGTAATGATATAAAAGAAAGTGCTAAAGAACATGGTGTTGATATAAGACTTTATAATATTATTTATAAAGTGGTTGAAGAGATGGAAGCTGCAATGAAAGGTATGCTAGAACCTGTTTATGAAGAAAAAGTTCTAGGAACTGCAGATATTAAACAAATATTTAAGTTTTCTAAAGTTGGTTTAATAGCTGGTTCATATGTAACAAGTGGAATTATTAAAAATGGTTCAAAAGCACGTATTATACGTGATGGTATTGTTATATATGATGGTGTTATTAATTCATTACAAAGAGAAAAAGACAGTGTTAAAGAAGTTAAAAAAGGTTTAGAATGTGGTATCACAATTGAAAACTATAATGATATTAAAGTAGGAGATACCATTGAATCTTATGAAATGGTAGAAATAGAAAGATAGAAGATTTAAAATCTTCTTTTTCTAGATATGTTATAGTTAATGTAGGTGAATATATATGAGTGAAGAAGTTTTTAAGATGCTTAGTAACCCAGAAATTATAAACCTAATTGGATTAAATTTATTTGTTCCAGGAGTAATACGTATAAATAATATAAATAAAAAAATATCTTTAAGAAAAGAA
>CAMOYX010000046.1 GCA_946630615.1 uncultured Mycoplasmatota bacterium | reverse complement strand
CCTTCTTCAATATTTCTTTCAAGTATTTCAATATTGTTCTTAGAAGTTAGAATTTGGCCTTCTTTTTCATCTAGATTTCTTTTTTGTTTAGATAATTTAATATTTAGAATAGTTTGTTTATCTGATATATCATTTATTCTTTTAGTTGTGTCTTTTAGGTTATTATCTATTAATTCTAGTTCTTTATTTAGTCTAGTTATATCTTTTTCTAGATTTGCTTCGTTCGTTTTATAATTAATAATAGATTCATCTAGTTTATTTTTATCAATATCATATTTTTGTCTTTCTAGAACTACTTCTTTTTGACCATTTAGACTAGATATATTATCTCTTAGAGATTGTATTTCTTCTCTTTTTTTATTGATTTCTTCTTCTATTTTTATTTGTTCTAGTTTATCTTTATCAATATTTTTAGTATTAGTAGTAAATGTTAATTCTAGATATTCTTTATCTTTATTTAGTTTATTTAGTTTAGTATTTAATGTTTCATATTCGTTATTAATAGTTTTAATATCATTTACTGTTAAAGATATTTCTAAATCTTTTAATTCTTCTTTTAAGTCTAGGTATTTTTTAGCTAGAGTTGCTTCTTTTTCTAGGTGTTCTTTATTATCTTTTATTTCATTTATAAGTAAAGCAACTGTTTCTAGGTTGTCTTTTGTTTTTTCTAGTTTTCTTTCACTTTCTTCTTTTCTTGTTTTATATTTTAAGACACCTGCTGTACCTTCAATTAATACTCTTCTTTCTTCAGGCTTAGCATTTATTATTTGTTCTATTGAACCTTGAGAAATAATATTAAATGCATCTTTTCCTATGCCTGAGTCTAAGAATAAATTAGTAACATCTTTTAATCTTACATGATTACCATTTATATAGTATTCATTTTCTCCTGTTCTATATAATACTCTTTTTACTTCTACATCTACTAAATCTGTATTTAGAAAGTGATCTGTATTGTCAAAAGATAATGTTACTTCTGCTCTTGAGCTAGGTTTACGAGTTTCAGAACCAGCAAATATTACATCATCACTTTCTTTACTACGTAAGTTTTTTAGAGATGTTTCACCAAGAACCCAACGTACTGCATCAACTATATTTGATTTACCAGATCCATTTGGACCTACTACAGTAGTTATAGTATCTGTTAGTTCAATGTCTATTTTATCTGCAAATGATTTAAAACCATATGCTCTTATACTTTTTAATTTCATAGTTTAGCCTGCTTTTCATATGCATTCTTAGCTGCTGCTTGTTCTGCATCTTTTTTTGATTTACCTACGCCTGTACCAAATATCATACCATCTACTATTGCATTCATTTTAAATGTTCTATCGTGAGCTGGACCTGTTTCACTTACTAGTTCGTATGTAACAGATTTTTTATCTGTTTGTACTAGTTCTTGGAATGCTGTTTTATAATCTTTAAAGAATTTATATCCTTTTTCAATGTATGGAATAATAATTTCTTCAGCATATTTTTTAGCTACTTCGTAACCATTTTCTAGATATATTACTCCAAGTACACTTTCAAACACGTCTGCTATTATAGTGTCATTTATATTAGATTCTTGTCCATGTCCTGCTAGAATATACTTATTTAAACCAATTTCTTTAGCGTATGTAGCAAGAGCATTCTCACATACAAATGAAGCTCTTATCTTTGACATTTCGCCTTCTTTTAAATCTGTATTTAAATAAAAATACTCACTTGTTATTGCTTCTAGGACTGCGTCTCCCAAGAATTCTAATCTTTCATAGTTTGTGTTATATGGCAAGTTATTCTCATGTTGATACGAACTATGGGTGAATGCTTCTCTCATTAATTCTTCGTTTTTAATTTTAATGCCGCGATTAGCAAAAAAATCTTTAAAATTCATATTTATCACATCTTTCTTTGGAAATTATACTACATTAGGCCTTTATTTTACAAGGAATTAGAATTGTAGTAAAATTTCTTGTAGGTGAAATTGATGGCAAATGTTATAATCAAGATGATAGAGTTATATCAAAATACACCAATGCATGCACATTCTTATTGTAGATTTAAACCTACTTGTTCAGAGTATATGAAAGAATCTATAAAAGAATATGGTACATTAAGAGGATTATTTAAAGGGATAAAAAGAATATTAAGATGTAATCCTTTTGGTGGATATGGATATGACCCGGTTAAGAAAAAGGAGTTAGATTAGAATATGAAAAAATTTGGAGCAATATTCTTGCTTATATTAGCCTGTGTAACACTTAGTGGTTGTACGGATACAAAGAAAATTAATACTTACACTACAGTTTATCCTGTAACTTATTTACTTAGTACTTTATATGGTGAACATGCAAATATCACTCAAATATACAATGATGGTGATAATTATAAGAATTATGAGTTAACTGATAAACAAATAGATACCTATAAGAATGCTGAATTATTTGTATATAATGGTACTACTGATGAAAAGTTAATTGCTAAGACATTAGTTAATAAAAATAAAAATATTAAAATCATTGATACAGCATATGGTCTTAAAGTAAGTAATGGTACTGAAGAACTTTGGTTATCCCCTTCAAACTACTTAATGCTTGCTAATAATTTGAAAGATAGTTTAGAAGATCAAATTGGTACAAAATATGTTAATACAGAAATTGATACAAAGTTTAATGAACTAGAAAAAACATTATCTCAAATGGATGCAGAAATAAGAACTATTGCTAAGAATGCTAAAAATAATAATAAAGCCACTTTAGTAGTTTCAACAAATTCATTAAAATTCTTATCAGATTATGGATTTGAAGTTATATCTTTAGAAGAAATTGAAGAATCTAGTACAAATTTAAACAATTTAAAAAATAGATTTAAGAATGGAAGCTTATCTTATATATTACAAGGTGATAATGAATCTAAGAACGAATTAGTTAATGAAATAACTGCTCAAACTAATGCTTCTGTAGTAAAGGTTTGTATGATGAATACTTTAACTAAAGAACAAGAAACTAATAATGATACTTATATTACTATTATGAAGGACTTTATAAATAATTTAAAAACTATTACTAATTACTAGTAATAGTTTTTTTATACTCTATTAAACATAAAAAAAGATATCAATTAAGATATCTTTTAATATTCAAAATGGTGACCTATGCGGGATTTGAACCCACGAGTGCATGCGTGAAAGGCATGTGTGTTAGACCGCTTCACCAATAGGCCATTTACAATGGTGGGCCCGGGGAGACTTGAACTTCCGACCTCACGCTTATCAGGCGTGCGCTCTAACCAGCTGAGCTACGAGCCCAAAACAAATGACTATTTCATTTTAACATATTTAATAATTATTGCAAGTATTTTTTATAAAAAATGGTGTCCCCTCGGGGGCTCGAACCCCGGACCCACTGATTAAGAGTCAGTTGCTCTACCAACTGAGCTAAGGAGACAAAAAATAAATGCCCTAAGGCTAAATAACCAAAAATGGCGGAGCAGGAGAGATTCGAACTCTCGCGCCGGAAACCCGACCTAACAGATTAGCAATCTGGCCTCTTGAACCACTTGAGTACTACTCCATTTGGTTACATGTAAAATTATACTTATATTATTAGTAATAGTCAATAAAAAATAGAAAATTATTTTAAATTTTCTATTTTATCTATTAATACTTTTAATTCTTCATTTGATAATGTAGAGAACTTTTTGTTATTTATTATTTCATCTATATTTAAACTATTAATTATCTCTTTTGATTCTTTCTTTGTTAACTTATTACCTATTTTATTTTCATAGTCAATTAGAGATTCTATTAAGGCATTTTTAACTAGCTTATCACGATGAAAATATAGATCTCTTACAAGATATTCATTTTTATTATTAATATCTTTTATATCTTTTCTTTTAAGCTTGATAATAGAACTTAATGCATGTGGTTTAGGATTAAAAGACTCTGGTAATACATCATATAGCTTTTCTATAGTAAAGTATGAGTTAGTTAGAAGTGATAAGTTATTACATTTTTTATTTAGAGCTTCGTTTGCAAATTTAGCACCTATTAACATAGTACATTCTTTTATATTGCTAGTTATTAATTTATTTATAAATGGCTCTATTATGGAATATGGAAGTGATGTAACTAATTTATTACATTCTGGTATTCTTACATCTAATACACTTCCAAATATTACTTCTAGATTATTATATTCTTTTCTTAGTTTAGTTAATTCTTCATTTAATCTTTCATCTAGTTCTATAACTATTACTTTATTTGCTTTTTCTAGAAGTTTTCTTGTTACTGTTCCTTTTCCTGGCCCTACCTCTACTACTACATCACTTTTATTAATATTAGAAAAATTTATAAAATCATTTAGTACTTTATTATCTATTAGAAAATGTTGATCTAAATGATCTGTATCATTTTTAAATTCCATATTTATTTTCTTTTCTTTCTATTAGAATTTGGACTACCTTTATACATATTCATTTCTTTTATTGCAAAGTTATTTAAGTCTCTTCCTTTTATTAAATATGAACCTATTATAAATACTAAAGACATTACTAAAAGAATTATAGACATTACATAGGTAAATACACCTATTTCGTTATCTACTAAGAAACTTAGAATTGGCATTGCAATAGCAACTATTATTCCAAGTGATCCGGTTAAAGTTAATCTTTGTAGTCTTGGCATTTGTAACTTTCCAAATGAATCTTTTTTAAATCTTTCTATTAATGATTTCTTTTCTTCTTTACTCATTCTTTGATATTTGTTTTTCATTTTTTTCCTAGTATCCTTTCTAATAAATCTTCTTCTATTTCTTGCCTTTTTTTCTTTTCTTCTAGAAGGGTTTCTTTAGAAGATGATAATTTATCTTTATATTCTTTTAAAATATTATATTTATACTCAGAAGATCTAATATTGAATGTTTTATTATTAACTGGTATACCTTCTTCTACTAATGAATCATATATTTTATTAAAGTCATTATAATTCATTTCATATATTTCATTTGGTCTACCATTACTATTATATGATAAAACTATCTTTTTAACAGTAGATTTATTATATAAAGATTCTCTACTCTTATGTTCTAAAGGAGAACCTGTTCTTAGAAATTTTAAAAAGTATGAGTATTTCTTAGGGTGATATCTATTTATATAATACAATAATAGTTCTATTGGATAGTCTTTATACATTCTCATGTAATCTATAATGCTTACTTTTTGACCTTCCTCTCGAGATTCTTTGTATTTATTTCTAATATAATTATTAAATTCTTCCATGATTCTTTCAGAAGTAGCATTTAATTTTTCTAGTTCTTGATCTCTTCTTTCAACTATCCTTAAATATAATTCTTTTTTAGTATCTTTTATTGCATTTAAATGATAATTAAATCTATCAAAAGGTATTTTGTTTTCTACCATAAATGTTACGAAGTCTTTTTCTTGATTGAAATATCTTACTGCGTAGTTATCATCTCTATATTTTAGAGATTCTGATTCTCTTTTTGATATAGTTCTGTGTTCTTTTTTGTAGTTTTCTATGTATGAATTTATTTTATCTTTTAGTTCTTTTTCTTTAGG
>CAMOYX010000045.1 GCA_946630615.1 uncultured Mycoplasmatota bacterium | reverse complement strand
CCTACTAAATATGTAAAGGTTAAAGAAATATTTAAAGACAATACTTCTTCTAATGTAATAGTTTCTATATCTGAAGGAAGAAATCATATAGTAAAAAAAATGTTTGGACATGTTAATCATAAAGTATTAAAACTTAAAAGAATTGCTATAGCAGATATTGATTTAACAGGCCTACATAAAGGTGAATATAGACAATTAACTATTAAAGAAGTTAAGAGTTTATATGCTTTAAAATAATACATCTATTTAGATGTGTTTTTTATTGTTTACTTATCTTCTATTTAATATAATTAAACTTAGAAGGTAGGAGTTATATATGAATAAGAATAAAATTATATTATCAATTAGTTTTAGTATTGTATTAGTAATATGTTTAGTAATAGGAGCTACTTATGCTTATTGGAGTAGAACTATAGTAAGTGAAAATAATCTAGTATTATCAGGTTGTTTTAATATCACATTTACTAATGAAAGTAATGATATTAGTTTAAATAGAGCTTATCCAATTACAGATGAAGAAGCTAGTAACTTAACTCCATATAGCTTTAGAGTAACTAATTCATGTAATGTAAAAGCAAAATATAATATAAATTTAGAAACATTAACAGGATCTACCTTAGATACTAATCTACTTAATGTATCTTTATCTAGCGATACACCAAAAAGACTAGGTAGTCTAGATGCTGCATCAACACAGTTAGATAATGGAGTATCTTCAAATACTTTAGTAGAAGGTATATTAAAACCAGGTAAATCAATTGACTATAACTTAAGAGTATGGCTTCCTTATGATATAACTAATGAGCAAGGTCAAAATGAGTCTTGGAATGGTAAAGTAGTATTAAATGCAGTAGGTACTGATGAAGTAATGCTTGCTGACTTAATGAAACATGATGATTTTACAAGTGTTGTTGGCTATGGAAATGCTACATATTCTTCATTTGAAGTCACTGATACCATCCCAGATAACTATCAATTGTTGGGTGATGTTTCAGCATCATATTCAAATTATCCAATATATTTATATATTAATAGTGACCGTGATGTAAGATTATATACTGAAGCAGAAAAAATATCGTTTAACGAAAATAGTTCTGAAATGTTTGTTAATGCGATGGGAATTCACGTTTCTTCATTAGATTTATCAAAATTTGATTTTTCTAAAGTAGTAGATGCATCATATATGTTTTATGATAGTTCAGTAGAAGAATTAGATTTTTCTGGACAAGACATGAGCAATATAGAAGACATGAGTTACATGTTTAACGGTACTAAAACTAAAACCATTAATTTAACAAATGTGGATTTAAGCAATGTTAAAAATATGAGTCATACATTTTATGATACAAAATTGGAAAAACTATATGGTTTAGATACAGTTAAAATTGATAAAGTAGAGAATATTCATAGCTGCTTTGCGGATAGTACAAATTTAGAAATTTCATTAGATTTATCAAATTGGAATACAGAAAATTTAACTACTGCAGATTATGCTTTTTACAGTACTGGATTAAAAAATCTTAATTTAGATGGTTGGTATTTAAAAGGATTCACTCATCTTACTTTTTATGACTCAAATAAACTCTTAACGTTATCACTAAGAAATGCTCATTTTTATAATGAATCACAAATAGAAAAATGTGGTGCTCTTATATCAATTGATGTTACTGGAAGTGACTTTAGTAATGTTACACAGTTAAGTCACTACTTTGAAAGATTGCCTAACTTAACAGAAATAATAGGGATAGCAAATATAGATACATCGCATGTTACAAAGATGTATGCTGTTTTTTATTCACTAGAAGCACTAGATGAAATAGACTTATCTGGTTGGGATACTAGTAGTATTCAAGATAGTAGTGTAAGTAATTTTAGCTTATTTTATTCTTGCAATCTTAATAGATTAATACTTGATAATTTTGATTTTAGGAATTCATGCTTTATTAATGCTTTAGGATATCCTAGTAATGTGAAATATTTAAGTTTAAAGAATGCAATTGATGGGTCTACACAATATCTTCCATCTAGTATTTCTTCGTCAGTTGAAGTAATAGATTTAACTGGGTATGATATTTCAAGGAGAAACAGTTTGGCTTATATGTTCTGTTCGATGAGTAATCTTAAGAGAATAATTGGAATTGAAGATTTAGATGTAAGTAACATTTCAGATTTTCAAAATATATTTTGGGGATGTAAATCTTTAGAAGAGTTAAATATATCTAGTTGGAATATGTCTAACGCAACTAATTTTTCTTTGATGTTTGCAAGTGCTAATTTGGATATAGGAATATCATTCATGCAAAATTGGAATGTATCAAGTGTAACTAATTTTGATAGTATGTTTGCGGGAGCAACAAACCTAATAGATATTACTCCTTTAAATAATTGGAATGTAAGTAATACTGCTACATTTAATAATATGTTTAAAGATGTAACTTTAGATTCATACCCAACATGGGATGGTACATGGGATGCTACAACAGGTACATTTACACCTAATAATGCATAATAAAAGAAGTAGAAGGTTATTCTTCTACTTCTTTATTATTATTGTCCTTCTTTTCTTCTATTTTAATTATTTGTACTGGACAACCTTCAATAGCATTTTGCAATTCTTCTGTTTCTAGATTTTCATTAGATATTACTTCAGATACTCCTTTATCATTTATTTCAAAATGTTCTGGATCTAGACCCATACATGCACCACAACCGATACACATGGATTTATCTACAATTATTTCTTTTTTCATTATTTGCACCTCAGATATATTAAATCAAAAAATGTAAGGTAATTCAATTTATATTTAAAATGACTTGATTTAATGGTATTATTTTAGTAGAAAGGTAGACTAGATGATTATGAAAAGAGAAAATCGTTATAGTGAAGAACCTCTAATTCCTAGTAGAGTTAAAAAGAATCAAGAATTATATGATGATATTAAAGATGCGGAAGTAGATGATTTTGATATTACTACAACTGCTAAAGTAATAGGCGATTCTTCATCATTTATGGATGTTGATAAGATAAAAGACATGCTTGAAAAGAATTATCAAAGAACACCTCCAAAGAGAACTGTAAATTATGATGAAATTAAAACAGATGATGAAATAGAATTAGAAATTGAAAAAACAAGAGAATATGATATAAACGAAATACTTGAAAAAGCTAGGGAAGATAAAGAAGTTGACTACGAAGAAGATAGATTAAGAAAAGTTAGAGATACTAACTTTGATATATTAAAAGATTTAAACATATCTACTGATAATAGAAATGAAGATTTAACAGATGAAAAGACTGTTACTGAACTTAGAGAATTAATAGACACTATTGATATAAATGCTTTAAAGAACAAACAAAAAGCTATGGAAGAAGATCCATTAGATTTGTTTGGAGACTTAAGAGGCAGTGATGATAATACAGTAGTTGCTGGAGTATCAGAGTTTACTGGTGCAGTGTTAGATGCAAGTGATAGTACATTTGGTATTGCAAAAGAGTCTTATGAAGTAACAGAAGAAACTCCTAAGTTAGAAGATACTGAAGAAGAAGACAAAAAGACTGATGAAGAAATCAAAGAAGAAGTAGAAAAAGAAATTGAAGAAAGTACTAAGCTAATGGAAACTAGTAAAACAAAAACTATTTCTATGAAAGAAATAAAAGATGATGATGAAGAAGATGAAGATACTTTTTATACTGATACTACATCATTTTCTAAAAAAGACTTTGCTTCATTTGAAGAAAGTGACAAAGGTGGAAGTGTAATAGTTAAGATTTTAGTGGTTATTATAATTTTAGCTTTAGTAGCTGGAGCTGTTATATTCTTAAATGAATTTTTACATTTAGGATGGTTTTAATAAAGTAAGAAAGCAAACGCTTTCTTACTTTTATGTTATAATTTAGACGTTAGGAGTGAGCTTATGAAGAAAAGTTCATTTGTAGAGGGAAGTGTAGTATCTACTTTAGGTATATTTATTACTAAGATACTTGGTATGTTATATGTAATTCCTTTTTATCAGATGATTGGTGCTAAGGGAGCTGCTTTATATGCATATGCATATAATATATATGTCTTATTTTTAGATATGTCTACTTCAGGACTTCCTATTGCTATTAGTAAAATTATTAAAGAATATAATACTTTAGATATGAAGGATGCATCTTTTAGAGCTTATAGGATAGCTAATAAGATTATTTCTTGTGCATCTATTATAGTATTCTTATTATTATTTATATTTGCTAGGGAATTAGCTACATTAATAATAGGTGATCTTAAAGGTGGAAATACTATAGCAGATGTAACTATAGTAGTAAGATGTGTATCATTTGCTATACTTGTAGTTCCATTCTTAAGTATATCTAAAGGATACTTAGAAGGTCATAACATAATGAATGTGCCTGCAGCTAGTCAAGTTATAGAACAAGTACTTAGAATTGCATTTATATTAGTAGGATCATTTTTAGGTACAAGAGTATTTAATTTATCTTTAACTACAACTGTAGGTGTTGCTGTATTTGGTGCATTTATAGGTGCCTTTGGTGCTTCTTCTTATGTATTTGTTAAGATGTTTAGACATAAGAAGGAGTTAGGCTTATATAATCAAGATAAAAAAGACAGTATATCTAATAAAGATATATTAAAGAAGATTATTACTTATGCTATTCCATTTATAATAGTTGATGTTGCAGTTTCAGTATATAGTTTTGTTGATATGGTGTTAATATCTAGGACTTATGGAGCATTAGGAATAGATGCAGCAAGAACTGAGTTTATAACTAGTTCAGTTGTTACTTGGGCTGGTAAGATTGGAATGATAATTAATGCTGTAGCTATGGGATTAACTATTAGTTTAATTCCAAATATAGTAGAAGCTTATACTTTAAAGAAATGGGATTTAGTAGAATCTAGACTAAATAAAGCTTTACAGATAGTGTTAGTTAGTTGTATTCCAATGGTAGTTGGATTAATATTACTTGCTAAGCCTGTATGGTCAATATTTTATGGTAATGATAATTTAGCTTTAGGAACACTTGTATTATCAATGTATGTATTATCTCCTTTAGCATTTTGTGTTTATATGGTTACTTCATCTACATTACAAAGTTTAAATAGGTTTAAGTATGTATATATTACAAGTTTAGGAGGTTATTTAGTTAATGCATTACTAGATATACCTTTAATGCTTTTATGTAATAAGTTAGGTTTAGAACCATGCTTAGGAGCTATAATAGCAAGTGTATTAGGTTACGCCTTCTCATTTAGTAGTGCTTTAATAGTAATGAATAAAGATCATAAATTAAAGTATTATGATAGTTTAAAGGTATTAGTTAAATTAGTTATTCCAACTGCTTTAATGGGATTAATAGTATTTGGATTAAGATATATAATACCAATTCAATATGATAATACTATTTCTAGATTAGTATTTGTTAGTGTATCAACTTTATTAGGAGCTTTAGTATATTTATATTGTATTTATAAGAATGGTGTATTAGATCATGTTTTTGGTAAGGATTATGTAAATAGAATAGTTTCTAAATTAACTTTTGGTAAAGTAAAACTATATAAGTAGTTTTACTTTTTTTATATGTAAAAGGAATTTTTAATCTTTTTATAAATTTATTAGTGTGCTATACTTTTATTAAGGTGGATGCTTATGTTAGGACAACCGTTTATTAATACATCACTTTCTAAAGCTATTGAAGATTATTTAAAATATA
>CAMOYX010000044.1 GCA_946630615.1 uncultured Mycoplasmatota bacterium | reverse complement strand
ATGCACTTTCTTTCGAAAATGCATCTTTTTAATCTTAGTGCATACTTTATGTGCATTAAACTTTTAATTTAACGCTTTAAAAATAAGATTTTAATTAATTTAATTAGTTTTACGTTCTAACATATGTTTTATTAAAAATAAATAATATGTTATATTTACTACAATAGAGGGTGATATCCATGTATGATCAAAAAAATGCATTTGTAGAACAATATATTGATGCAACAGTTGAAAGCTTAAAAGCAAGCAATATACCAGTAAGTTTAGACCAAAGAAATAGAGCCATTGAAATGTTTAAAGATAGTGGTAAATCTGTTGAAGAAATAAAAAAAGAAATAGATGAACTAGTACAACAATTTATAGAAAACTATCTTGAAATGATGAGAAAAAGACAAGAGTATATGGAAAAGATGGAAATGAAAAAACAATCCATAGATATACAAAAACTAATTGATAATAAAACATTGGTATGTGGAAGAATGGTAAATGAAGATGGTATTGTAAGATTTGAAAGAGTAGAACCATCTCAAATAAATACTATTCCAGAATATGAAAGAGCATATGCAACAACATCTATGGGAAGAGCAGTTTTTACAATAGATGATACTGGTTTAATACATAATTATAAAGGAGTAGACTCACATTTATCTACTTCAGAAATGGGATTAGTAGATTTAGTCAGTGCTAAATCAATTGAATATGCACCTGGTACTGGCAAATACAAAATAAGTGCTTTAGTATTTTATGATAAAAAGCCAGAGATTAGAATTAATGGAGCATCACCACTGGAAGATATTGAAATAGAAGCGGATATTAACCAAAAACTTGCTGCTATGGGTGTAAAAGTACCCAAAATAAAATATATCAAAGAAATACCGCAAGACTACAGTATAAAATATGGACTTCCAATTAAAGTAAATGGTAGCTTATCTGATTTAAATTCTGACTATGCTGTAGAAGATGATGAAAGAAAAAATAGATTACAAAAAATATATGGAAGTAATTATACACAAGAATTATCAAGTAATCAAAGACCAGAAACAATGAGTGAATATTTACAAAGAATAGGTTTCTTATCATCTAAAGAACTACAAACTCAAGTTGAATCACTAGGTTATTCCATAGATACTTTTATTAAAAAAGTAGATGAAAACTATTCAAGAGGCCAAAGATATGGGCAAGTAGAAAGAATCATGGAAAGTCCATTTAGAATATCTGATTTAGAGGCATGTATTGCAAATAATAACATGGAACAATTAAAAGCTATAATGGATTTTTCAGAAAATCAAAATATTGAATTTGAAGATCAATTAGCAGAGTGCTATGGTAAAAATGTTGCAATGCTTATGAATAGTGGTTGGCTATGTGAAAATCTAATACATAGACAAGATTTTTCTCTATCTGGAGAATTTTGTGATGACTCATACTATGACATGATTGAAAGGTATTCACAATTAAAAGAAAAGCATAAGGATGATCCATATATAGCTGATGAAGCAATGATTGAAATGAAAAGAAAATACTCTGGACAAGTAATGCATGTTGCATCATGTGTTAAAGTTGTTCAAGAGGCTATGCAGCTAACTGGAAAAGATCAAGAAAAAATCAATGGTGTGCTAGATAAGTATGTTAGTAGTTTTGCTAATAATATAGATTTTAATAAAATTGGTAAAAAATTTAACATCGATGCTAATCAAATGGAAGAATCATTCTTCGAAGAATTTAGACCTGAACAAAAATGGTCAGAAAAGATGGCTGCACATCGTGATAAAAATGGTATGGTTATAGAAGAAGATATATATAGTTCACATAATAAAAATGATAACTATTATAATAAAGTGTCTGGTATGATAACTGAAAAAATATTAAATAAACAAAATAACCAAAAAAATCAATTACAAGAGAACAAAGTAAGAAAATTAGTACCACAAACTAATGATTCGGGATATATTAATGTATTAATACTTTCTTTAATAGTTGGTTTTGCATGTGGAGTAGTATCTGTAATAACATATCTGTTACTTAAAGGTTAAAAATTAGTGTACTAAAAAGACAAACTAAAACGTTTGTCTTTTTTTATATTAATAAAAAATCGAACTATTTCTAGTCCGACGTTAATTTCAAATGGAGCAAGTGAGGAGAATCGAACTCCCGTCTCAACCTTGGCAAGGTTGCATTCTAGCCGTTGAACCACACCTGCAATGCACTAATAATATAACAGGAAAGAAATTAAATTGCAAGCTAAAAATTATCATGTTATAATTATTTTGATTATAGAGGTAGAAATGAAAAAAGTAAGTAAGAAAAACAAAATATTAATTCTATTTATTGTACTTCTAGTACTAGTTGGCGCGGGACTCTTAGTATTCTTCTTAACTAAAAAAGAACCTGTAGTAGAAGAGCCTAAAGTAGTAGAACCTGTAATAACTAACACTATAGATAAATATGGATATAACCTAGAAGAAAGGGATTCTACTTTATTTAAAGAAACCTTCGAAGAACTAAAAACACTTCTAAATACGGAAGACTACGATAAAGAGGAATATATTAAACTAGTATCTAAATTATTTATTATTGATTTATATACTATAAATAATAAAACAAGTAGATATGACATAGGTGGTTTAGAATACATGTATGCTGATGCTAAAGATTCATTTAAAAGTGTAGTTCTAAATTCAATATATAACACAGTAGAAAATAACTTAGATAATAATAGAACTCAAAAACTACCAGAAGTATCATCTATTGAAGTAACTAGCATTTCACCATCAACTTATAAAATGCCAGATGAAACTACAGTTGATGCATACACTACTAAATTAAGTTGGACGTACATTGAAAGTTTAGGATATGACACAAGTGCTACACTAATACTTATAAAAGATAATAATAAGTATTCAGTAGTTTACTATAAACCATAGGTTTTAAGGAGTGGATTTTTATGGAAAATAAAAAAAGAATAATAACATTATCAGTACTATTTGTATTATTAGTAATATTTGCAGGAGTTGGTATATCATACGCATACTTCCAAATAACAGTTACAGGAACTACTGAAACACCAGAAGCTACTGCAGCTAACTTAAACATTACTACTAACTTAGACGATACTTCCATTATAGATTCTAGAAACATAGCTTTAATAGATTCATCTGAATACTTAACTAAAGCAGAAAAATTATCTTTTACAGTAACTAATAACATAGATTCAACTGTACAAGCTAAATATACAGTTAAACTAGTAGATACTACTATTACTAAGAATTTAATTTCTAAATATTTTAAATGGGCTTTAGTAGTAAATCATGATACTACTAATCCTATAACAGGAACTTTTGAAGACTCTTCACTTTCTACTGAAGGAACAGTAGCAAAAGATGTAATAGACATTTCTAAATATTTAATAGATGGGGATAACGCTAGAACTATTGATATTAATACTACAGATTCTATAGATTTCTATATCTGGTTAGAAAATGATCCTAATGTAGATCAATTATACTTAACTGAAGGAGCATTCCAATCTAAAGTATCAGTTGACGCTATACCATATAAAAATAACTAAGACACATTAAAATGTGTCTTTTTTCTTGCTTAAGCAATATATATTTATTTATAATACACTTAAGCGGGGAAGTTTTATGGATGAGATTGTAAGCTCTTTAATAGAGATTAACAAAAACCTACTAGCAATGTATAAAACACTTGAAAAGAAACCAAACAAGGAATATTTATTTCCTTTGATTAATGATGAATTAAAAAAGGAAAATAAAATACTTGATTCTTTAACCATGGAAGAAGATATACTTAAATTAATAACATACTTGCAATCTCATCAAATATTAGAAGAAAACCCTATAGTATTTAACTTAACAAGTGAAGAACAATTATTAATAATGACAAGAATAAGAAAAACTATAGAAAGATTAACAGACTTCACAAACCTAGAAGACGATAAATTAAATATAAAAATTAAAGACATAGATAAATGTATAATATCTAAGCCATTAAATATAATAGAA
The DNA here is from genome assembly GCA_946630615.1 of uncultured Mycoplasmatota bacterium. GTDB lineage: Bacteria > Bacillota_I > Bacilli_A > RF39 > UBA660 > Ventrenecus. The sequence continues at coordinate 1,884 of CAMOYX010000044.1, read as the reverse complement.
AAAAGATATTACAATCTAGAAGAACTAAAAAGATTCTTTAATCAAGAACTATTAAAAATAATTCCAGAAAAGCATAAATATAATATTAAATTTGTATTAACAGCAGATTATAGATTTATAGAAGATTTATATCATCCAAAAACTAATAAAAAAAGATTATCTCTAATAGTAAAGGATCCTTATATTATTAATCTGTTTATAAATAAATACATACTAAATGACTATCGTAATTGCTTTGGCTGTTACTTAACTTTACAAGAAGCCATAATAGGTAAGTATTCAAACTTTGTAATACCTAGACTTATACCTAAAGAATATTCTACTTTCTTTGCAAATAGATTAAAGCTATACGATATGGATGATAAGAATAATAAAAATGCTATTTATAGATTAACAACAGTAACTGATCTTATGGATGGCCTATTTAAAGAAAACCCAAAACCAAAAGAAGAACGCTTTAATCATAGATATAAAATAGAAGAAATAATTAAACTAGAAGAAGAATATAATACCTTAAAACCCCTAGGTCTACCAATGTATAAACTAATAAAAGAAATGACTTTCTCTAACAATAAAACTGAAAAAGATAAATTATATAAAAACTTCAAAGAAACTTTAATAAGTGAAGATAAACTTATAACTAATATAAAAAATAAACAACAACTAGCAGAATACCTAGAAGAAATGGTAATTCAAAATAAAGTAGGAAATAACTTATCTTACTTATTAACTAATCTTAATAACCTACAGAAAAGAAATACATATGATGATTCTTTCTTATCTGAAATAGTAGAAGAAATATACGCAAAAAGACTAATTAATAAACTATATAAAAGTCATGGTAATAAACCAATAAGAGCTACCATTAATAAAGATATAATAGAAACCGTACTAGATCTAAAAGATATAGAAAACTTCTTTAACCAAAATAGAGTTCAAAGACTAATGCAACTAAGAAAGAGTAACCAAATAGATGAAAAAGACTATATAAAAGAACTACAAGATTCTCTAAGATACTACTATCACACTCATAGATTTAAAGAAATAAATAGAATAGAAGTAAGAAGTATTCTAAGCTATAATATGATACATCTAATAGCAAGTGATATAAATGACCCTAACCTAGATGAAAGCACTAAGAACTTCTTATTATTTACTAAGAACTTAATAATATTTCAAAACGACTTAGAATCATATTATAGACCATATGATAATAACCTAGATGACTATAGTATTAAATTCACTGAACTAGACTTAGATGATAACTCTCTAATGTTATACCAAAAACAAATAGAAGAAGAACTATCTAAACTAAATGATGAAGAAACTTCTTCTAAATACTATGAATACTTTAAAAACAAATATGAAAATGGAAGTAAACTAATTAGAAAAAAGAGGAAAGACGATGGAAAAAATTGACATACTAATTAACCTTGGCATTGAACTATATAAAGCAATGTCAAACTATGAAACATATCAAAGTAAAAAATACAAAGATATAATTACTAAAATACTAACTAAAGAAAGACAAATAGTAGAAAGCATGAACGCAGATGAAGTATGTGACTACCTAGCAACATACTACGAAGACGATGATGAACTATACGAAATAGAGTATGATGACCCATTTGAAGAATTAGCCACTCAACGCCTTTATAGACTAATGCAAATGGTAGATAAATCTTTTGATGCCCAACAAGACTGTTCCCTACTAAATATTAAAGAACTAAGAGAACTAGATAATAAAATAAAATTTGAAGTTTTAACAATATATAATCACTACCAACAAGTAAAAATAAACATTGAACATAACCTAACTAAAGAAAAACCATACAATGAATTTATAAATAGATATAATAATAGTTTCCTATATAACGATGCAGA
>CAMOYX010000043.1 GCA_946630615.1 uncultured Mycoplasmatota bacterium | reverse complement strand
TTTCTATAATCATTTAAATATAATAATAAATATTTCTTACTAGTTTCATTAATAGGAACTATTCTTTCCTTAGAACCTTTACCTTCAACTCTTATAATGTCATTATTAAGATCTAAATTACTAAATCTTAGATTAATTAACTCGGATATTCTAATACCAGTTGCATATAATAGTTCAAACATAGCTTTAGTTCTATAGTCGTAAGGAGTATTAAGTGGCACATCAAGTAATCTATCTACTTCTTCATAAGTTAAAAACTTAGGTATATTAGTACTTACCTTAGGCATATAAAGACTCTCACAAGGATTTTCTTTTAAATAGTTATTCTCTACTAAGAATCTATAATAATTATGTATAGCAGTAAAATAATGAGCTATAGTAGTGTCTTTCATAACATACTCACTTTTTAAAAACTTTAAGACATCATCACTTGTAGCGTTTATTGGATCTTTAGCTATAAAACTTACATATTTCTTTAAATTGGAAGTATAACTATCTATTGTATTTGTAGATAGTTTTCTCTCATACTTTAAACTATTTAAATACTTAGTAATACTATCAGGTAATTCTATATTTTCTTTCATATAATCACTTCTATTTAAGTATATATACCCTTTATTTATTTGTCAAAATATGGTTAAATCTTGATGTATAAGAGGTGATTATATGGAAGTACTTGCAAACATCTTAAGACCTGAAAAACTATCTGATATAATTGGTCAAACTCATTTAATAGGAAAAGGTAAAGTAATAACAAACTTAGTAGAAAATAAACACCTTGTATCAATGATACTTTATGGTAAACCTGGAACAGGTAAAACCTCAATAGCAAACGCTATAGTAAAAGAACTAAATACAATGAATAGATTTTTAAATGCTACTACAAGTTCTAAAAAAGATTTTGATATAGTTATAGAAGAAGCTAAAATGGAAGGATCTATGGTACTTGTAATAGATGAAATACATAGAATGAATAAAGATAAACAAGACTTATTACTTCCCTATATAGAAAGCGGACTAATAACTTTAATTGGACTTACCACTGCTAACCCTTATCACTCAATTAATCCTGCAATACGTTCAAGAGTTCAACTATTTGAACTACATGAATTAACTAAAGAAGATATTATAAATGCAATAGATAAAGGTATAAAAAAACTCGAAGGTAAAATAGATAAAGATGCTAAAGAACTAATTGCTACTCTTGCAAATGGAGACGCAAGATTTGCACTTAATCTTTTAGAAGCTACATTCTACTCTATTAATAATAAACATATAACTATAGATAATGTTAAAAATATAAATAGTAAAAAGGCTTTATTAAATGATAAAGATGGAGATGGACACTACGACTTATTATCAGCCTTACAAAAATCCATAAGAGGGTCAGATGTAGATGCATCCCTTCACTACCTAGCAAGATTACTTCTAGAAGAAGATATAGATTCTATTGCAAGACGCCTATCTGTAATAGCTTATGAAGACATAGGCCTTGCTAATCCTGCAATAGGGCCTAAAGTCATGGCAGCAATATCTGCAGCAGAAAGAGTTGGTTTTCCAGAAGCAAGAATACCTCTAGGTGAAATAGTATGTGAAATGGCACTATCCCCTAAATCTAACTCAGCATACTTAGCCCTAAATAAAGCTATTGTAGATATAGAAACCGTCTCTTTTGGAAATGTTCCAGATAATATTAAAACAAACTCTAAAACCTATAAATATGCCCATGATTATAAAAATGACTGGGTAGAACAAAACTATATGCCAAAAGGACTTGTTGGTAAAAAATACTATAATCCAAAAGATAACTTATATGAAACTAACCTATATAAAAATTATTTAAAAATGAAAGGTATAATTAAATGAAAAAGATATTAATACTAGGAAATGGAGTATATGCTAATGCTATAGCTAAAAATATTAAAACTGATAACACTATAATTAAAATATTTGATCCTGTAACTGATGACTATGAAGAGATTAAAGAATATAACATAATATTCATATTAGTAGGTTCTAAATACATGGAAGATGTATTATATAGGCTTTCTTTATATAATCTTAATAATAAGACTATTTATACAGGCTCTAAGGGTTTAATTGATAAAGATACTATAACTTATAGTAGTTATATAAAAAATAACTTAAAAGTCAAAAAACATGGTTATTTTGCAGGACCTAGTTTTGCAAAAGACTTAGAAACTAATTGTTATACAAGTTTTACTATAGCTTCTAAAAATATAAAAGTAAGAAAATTATTTAAAGAATTATTTAAAGAAAACATTCATGTAAATGAATATAAATATGAAGATGTATTAGAATTACAATCTACCCTAAAAAATATCTATGCTATAGGTTCAGGAATAATTTACTCAATGTATCCTAATTCTTCTACTCTAGCTTCCTTTATATCCATGGCATACTCTGAAGAAATAATACTTATAAAAGATTTATATCATTCTAAAGAACATTCTTATCCAAAAGATCACCTAGGAGATTTCTACATGACTTCAGCAGCAATGCAAAGTAGAAACTTCACTCTAGGAAGTTTAATATCAAAGAATAAAGAAAAAGCATTAAAATACTTAGAAGAAAACACATGTGAAGGATATGAAAATCTTACTATAATAGCTAAGTATCTAGATAAAGAATTAAAAAATTATAAAATATTAAATTTAATATATGAAATAACTTTTAAAAATAAAGAACCAAAAGAAATACTAAATATCTATAAGAATTAAAAAAAATGGTAGTTAACTACCATTTTTATTTATCTAATATTTTATTAAATACGTAAGAAGCTATAATAGCACCTGCAGCCATAGGAACAGTAGCAACTGTACCAACATTAGATAAATGCATTGGTACTTCACTAGATATTAATACTTTAGTATTTAATGCTTTATTATTCTTCTTTAACTCATGTCTAATCTTTTTAGCTAAAGGATCATTTGTAGTATCCTTTAGTTTTTTTATATCTAATAGTTCAGGATGAAATCTATTTCCTGTTCCCATTGAACTAATAAAATTTATATTATTAGAACTTGTTAATTTAAATAACTCTACTTTAACCTTAACATCGTCACAGGCATCAATTATAAAGTCATAGACTGATATTTTATCCATTGTTATATCATCAACAGTTAACATCTTATTTATTCCTGAAATCTCAATATTTGGGTTTATAGACTTTGCTCTAGTAATTAAAGCATCAGTTTTATAAATACCTAAAGTATCTCTAGTTGAACCAATTTGTCTATTTAGATTACTTTCTTCATATTTATCTTTATCTATAATAGTTATATTTGAAAAACCCATTCTAACTAATGATTCTAGAATATATCCTCCAACCCCACCTACTCCAATTAGTAATATTTTCTTATTTTGAATAGTAGATAATTCTTCTTCACTAATTAATCTTAAAGTTCTTTCAAACATAATATCAACTCCATTAAAAAAACTAGAAATAAGTTGTGTGATAAAACTCCCGCTCTAGGCAGGTGGGCATCCCCTCTATGCTTTAGGATCCTCGCTAATTATCAGACGAGTCTTCGACACCACAATAGATTTCTGATTCCCGTATATCACTTTCGTTCGGTTTTATGAAATCAACTTATATCTAGTAATTAAATTATAACATAGATACTTCTACATTCAAGTGAAATTAAAATGAAGTTTACAAATAAAAAAGTACGAATATAATTCGTACTTACATTACTTTAAATACAAAGAAACCTATACCAAAAGATAATCCAAGTATTATGAAAGAAAGAAAAGCTATAACAAAAGGATTCTCTTTTGATTTCTCTTCTTCCTTTAACTTTTCAATTACTTTACTTGCTTTATCCTCTACTACTTCTTCATTTGTAGTAATTATTTCATCATTTTCTTCACTTTCTTCTAATTCTTTAATTCGCTTGTCCATTAAAGACTTAGCAAAGTGACTCATTTCACTTTTAAATCTTTCATAACTCATATTGTAATATTTTCCATCACTATCTAAAAAATTATGATTTAAGAATGCTATTTGTTTTTTAGATACTATATTAGGAAATTTATTATTTAAATAAGTTACTACTCTTTCTATATATTCTTTCTTTTCCTCTATCATAATTCACATCCTAATTTTGTTCTACTGGAATTGGAGCCTTAGCAACAACATCTCCACTACTTTCAACTTTTCTATATGTATTCCATCTATTGATAACATCGCAGCTTGATGAGTATGGTGTTGGATTTGGCATATCCATTTTAATAATCATTGGTATTTTAAATGCTGAACCGAATGCTACACAGTTTCCTGGTTGTAAAGTCTTTTGCTTTTCAATAACATCTTGTGAGATATTTGGAAGCATTTCTTCAATGTACTTTAAATCCTTAGGGTGTGTCATCTTAAATATTAAGAAGTTAGATATTTGAGCTATAACTGTATCAGATATTTCTACAGGTCTTTGTGAGATAATACCAAGTATTGCACCATACTTTCTACCTTCTTTAGCTATACGGTCAAATATGTTATATCCAAGTAAGAATGTATCATTATCTCTTTGAATATATCTATGTGCTTCTTCTAATACCATGTGTACAGGAAAAGACGCTCTATCTTTTAAACTCTTAGAGTATTCAAATAATAGTCTACAGAATATTTTAACTATTACCTTAGCATATACATCATCTACATCTTCTAAGTTAATATTAATAATTTGAGCTTTTTTATTATCTACTTTAACTAATGATTTAATAAAATCCTCTAGTTTAATATGTCCAGGATTTATAAAGAATGTACCTACTTTAGTATTAATTATAGTAGAAAGTCTAACTCTTAAGATAATAGCATCATCGTAAACTTTTGCATTGTTTTGGAATCCCTCAGATATTAAAGTAAACTCCATAGCTTTTTGAAAGTCTTTAATTGAATAATCATATTCAACAGGTTCTGGAATACTTTCTAATTCTTCATCTATAAAGCCTAAAATATAATTAGTAATTAATACTGATTCTCCAAATTGTCCTTTAGAATCCATTTCAAAGCATTCAGAGAAAGTTCTTGAGTAACCTAAACCATTTACTTGAGTATCAAAATTAAACTCATTAGTATGACACACTTGAATAATTTGGAATACTTCATTTTTCTTATGTGCAGTAGTTTGGTTACTAAATAAAATACTTCTTAAAGCTTTTGCTATTAAGTGATTTTTAAGTCTATTTGATTCTTCAATATTCTGAGAAAAAATCTTAGCATATCTGATAGTTCTTTCAATTATTGGTAATTGAGAGTGACTTGAAGCTTGTAAAAGTAATGCCCAGTCATCAAGTTTTAAAAGTGATACAGGTATTTGTAATAACTTATCACTAGCTTCAGTTGGATTAGAAGTAATAAATTTATAATGATATTCATTACTATAATCATTTAAATTTCTAAATGCATTTTTATATTCACCAAAAGAATCAAATAAGAATATATTAGCATTAGTGTCTAATACAGTTTTATCTTGGAATACATTTTGAATAATTCTACATATACCATGAGTTTTACCTGAACCAGAGTTACCAGAAATAAAGAAATGATTAGCAAAAAAATCATTAATTCTTGGATTAACTGTATAATTCTTATAAATAGCAGATTTACCTAACTCAAAAGAATTACTATCTTTAAAACCTATTAATTCTTTTAATTCATTACCATTTATAATTCTTATTTTAGATGATAGTAAAGGTTTTCTAATAACACCATTAACATATCTTCCAGATTCATTAAATTCACCTAAGAAATTAATAATAATTTCTTTTTCATTAACTTCTGAAATTTCACCAAGTATTCTTTGATTCTTAGCTTCAAAAATAACATGAACATTCATTAAGTCCATATCGCCATAGTTTTTAAAAGTATTTTCAACATGAGCTGTAGACTCAGATATAAATATTATTCTTCCAAACATATACAAACCTTCTATTCTTTTAACATAAATTAATTATAACATAATATAAATAATTTAATACATAAAAATAGATAGCTAATTTTAGCTATCTATT
>CAMOYX010000042.1 GCA_946630615.1 uncultured Mycoplasmatota bacterium | reverse complement strand
AGGTTGATCTCCCATTGGTTTATATTTAGATACTAATTCAAACATGTAATGCCTCCTTTATAAAATTAAATTATAATTACTTTAACAAATGTTTGTATTAAAAACAAGGTAACTATTGTTACCTTGTTATTTATTTATTAAATCAGGGAATTCTAATTCAATAACTTTCTTTGCATATGAACCTAGTTTAGTATTTAAGTATTTATTTCTTGTTTTATAGTATAGGTCTGGTTCATATAGCATAGTTGTTATTTCATCTAGTTCATCTGATAGAATCATTAATGTTTTATAGTCTACTTTAGTTAAATCTTTAAATACAGTATTTAATACTTTAAGAGATTCATCTAAGTGAGATATACCAAAGTTATATCTTTTTTCATCATTTATTTTATCGTAGTCTTTAATGAATGTTTCTTCTTCATTAGTTAGGTTATTAGTAGTATTTTTCTTTTGTAATAAATGTAAGTATTTTTTATCATCTTCATTCATTTCTTCATGTAAGAAACTAATGTTATATGCTAGAAGTGAAGTTATTTCTGAGGGAAGTTCTTTAAAGTCTTTTTCTAGATTATTAGTAGCTTTTATACCATAGTGAGTAAGTATAGCATCTAGTGCACTTTCTAAGTGATTAGAAGAAAGAGTTAGTAACTCTTCAGTTAATACTTCTATATATGGGTCATCTTTTATATCTAGTATTTCTTTAATCTTTTTATTATATTTACCATCTAGTAAATTATAAAAATTAAATACTATTTCATGTTTTATAGCTGATTTTATATATTTCTTTTGTTTATCTACATCGTTTATTCTAAAGTCAAAGTAATTATCCATTATTATTCTCCTTTTTTATTATTATAAATAAAAATAACTGTTTAAAACAGTTATTTTACAATTCAACGTTATGGTATACATCAGTTACATCATCAATATTATTTAAAAAATCTAATAATAAATTAAATTTTTCTAGGTCTTCACCTTCAAGAGTTATTTTATCTTTTGCAAACATACCTTCTTCATCGAAGATGTATTCTATACCTGGATAGCATTTTTCTAAAGCATCTTTTGCTTTATTATGATCTGATGGTTTTAAAGTAACTGTAATTTCATCATTTTCAGATTCAATATCGATTGGTTCAATTCCAGCTTCTAATAGATTATTAAATACTTCTTCTTCATCATTGCCTTTAAAAGTAATTATAGCTAAGTAATCATACATGTAAGTAACTGAACCTGTGACACCTAATTGTTTGTTGGCAGATTTTTTAAATGCTTCACGTACTAGAGATACTGTACGGTTAACGTTATCTGTAAGTGTCTTAACAATTAGAGTAGATGCACCTGGTCCAAATCCTTCGTAAGTTACTTCAGTGTAATCTTCTCCACCTATACCTGCTGCTTTTTCTATAGCTCTTTTAATAATATCAGCTGGTACACCTTCTCTTTTAGCTTGAGCTGCTAAGTGTTTTAATTCAGAGTTACCTTCTAGAGAAGCTCCTCCTCTTTTACCTACTAAGTATAATTTCTTTGCGTATGTAGTATAGATTTTTGTCTTTGCTGCACCATTTTTTTGAATTGATGCCTTACGTACTTCGTATGCTCTACCCATAATTTGACACTTCCTTTCTTAAAACTTCATAAATTATAATACATTAAATAAGAATTGTCATTAGAAATAAAAATAAATAGCATATAATGCTATTTATTATTTTCTAATTTATTTAAAATATTTTTAGTTACGTTTATGGCTTTGTTTCTAGCTTCTTTAGCTATTTCTTCTACAATAGGTTCTCCCTTTTTCTTAGTGTATTTAACCAAGTCTTCTGCTTTAGTTCTAATAGCTAGAGATTTTTCTTTAGCAATCTTAGCTACTTTTTCTTTATCTAAGTCACTTAGTGCTTCTTCTATTTCGTCTACTTTTGTAGTCACATAGACTTTAACATCATCAGAGTCTACATCTTTAACTTTGTTTAATAATTCATCTAATTTATCTTTTAAATCTTTTCTTGTATCTTCTCCTTTTTTAGGAGCAAATAATAAAGCTAGACCTGCACCTAGTAGTGCACCTGTAAATAAGCCACCTATACGTTTTTTCATCAGAGTCACCTTCCTTACCTATATTATATTTATTTTTTTTATTAATACAATTTATTAAAATGTGTATTTGACTTATATATGTAAATATTAGTATTATTTTACAGGTGAATTTAATGAATAATTTAATATTTTATGTATTACTTTTCTTTTGCTATTCAATTTTAGGTTGGATAATGGAAGTTAGTTGTAAGTTAATAAGTGATAGAAAGTTTATTAATAGAGGGTTTTTGATAGGTCCATGGTGCCCTATATATGGATGGGGAGGATTATTAATTACTTTATTATTAAATAAATATATAAATGATCCCTTTACATTATTTATTATGGCTATCTTAGTATGCTCAATACTTGAATATTCTACTAGTTATATATTAGAGAAGTTATTTAATGCTAGATGGTGGGATTATAATCATTATAGATTTAATATTAATGGAAGAATATGTTTAGAAACTATGATTCCTTTTGGATTATTAGGTTTATTTATAATGTATGTTTCTAATCCTTTTCTAATTAATATATTTAATAATATTCCTAATATTATTTTATATATTGTAAGTATTATATTATCTGTTTTATTTTTATTAGATAATATAGTAAGTTTTAATGTTATTAGTAAGATTAGTAAAAGAGGTATTGAATTACAAAAAGGATTATTTACTTCAAAAGATAATACTGAGAAGATTACTAAGATGGTATATGAAGAGATTATTAAAAGAAAGAAGAAACTTCAAAAGAGAGTTATGGATTCATTTCCAAATTTCGAGTTTATTATTAACAGAAAAAAATAATTATTTAAAAAACCCAGTTTAGTAAAACTAAATTGGGTTTTATTATTAGTTCCAGTAATTAGAATATACTCCTTCATTTTGATAGTATTCATCCATATTTATATAATATGTTAAGTATGGACAATCTAGTACTTCTTTAAAAGTATAATCATGCATTACTACACCGTAGTAGTATGTAGTTGATTCAACTACATATATGTGACCATCATGAATACCTCCGACAAGTGCTGTATGACCATCAGTTGCAATAATGTCTCCTGCTTTGATTTCACCACTTTGTAATCTTTCCATTGTAAGTGGTATGTGAGTACCAAGGTCTCCTAGGTCATCATCTGTAAATGAGTTATCTCCTGCTCCAGTATCCTTTGGATCATATCCTCCGTTTTTTAATACCCAAGTAACTAGACCTGAACAGTCTAAGCCATTTGGTACTTTAGTTCCTCTTACAAAGCCTTGATATGGAGCGTCTTCCCAGTTATATAATGGGCAACCCCAGGTAGATGGGCCAAACCATGATTTAACTAATGTAGAATATCTAGAACTATTTAAGTATAGACCATCATGGTAGTATCTTCCTTCTCCATCTACATAGGCTCCTCCAGTGTTGTTATTTAGTCTACCATTTTCATAGAAGTATTTAATCTTATATGGAAATTTTAATGTTAGGAATCTTGCAGCTGCTACTACTGCGCCTCTTGTTCCTTTTCCTCCAGCATCTTCTATATCACTTAATAGATAGTTATCTATTAAGTCATTATCTTCTTTAGAGTATATTCCACATGGTAAATACTTTTTATTATTATTTAAAGTTGGCATTGTTATTAAGTCTGTTACATATACTTTTATTTCTTTTTTAACATTACCAATCGAAGCATAGATAATAGTTTCACCATTTTCTATACCTGTAATATTGTTATTATCTATGCTTACTATATTATCTTTTGCTTCTAGGGTTAAGGTTTCTTTTGGATTTCCTACTACTTCTTTTTTTGCTTCTATAGTTTTAGTTTCACCTTTAATAATATATAGTTCGTCTTTTGATAATTCAAAATCTAGGACTTGGTTTTGATTTGGATTTAATTCTACGGGTTTTGCAGCTTTATTTGTTTTTACTGTTATTGTAGTTACTTCATTAGGTATTTCTACTTGGCAAATATTATTTTCAACTCTTATTACTTCTTTATTATATATACATATAGTATCTTCTTTTTCATGTATTTCTATATTTGCATATATTTTTTTATCTTTTATTTCATAAGATATGTTTGTAATATTAATTTCTTTAGTATTATCTTTTATTATATGTGAGAATACGTTAATTATTAAAAGTGTTAGTAAAAACACTATAAAAAAAAGAGTTGTGAATACAATTTTATCTTTTTTTTCCATAAAGAATACAGCACCCTTCGTCTAAATATATTCTATAAAAAAAGACTAGAATTATCTAGTCAATTATTAATAAGTTTTTACATCTTCGTTGCCAAAGAATACGTTATACCATTTTAGGAATGCAAATATATTCCATAGTTTACGGTAGTTATCTTTTTTACATGATTTATGTTCATCTAACATTGCAATTAATTTATTAGTATTAAAGAACTTATTAGCAATATCTGTTTCAAATTCTTTTCTTATTATGTTATAAACATAGTCTTCTCTCATCCATGCTCTTATTGGTACTGGGAAGCCTAGTTTCTTTTTCTTATATGCTTCTGTTGGTATTACTCTTTTAGCTGCATCCCTTAAAGCTACTTTAGTGTTATCTTTAGTTACTTTGTATTCTAAAGGTAGAGATGCTGCTATATCAAATACTTCTTTATCAATGAATGGTACTCTTCCTTCTAGGGAGTTAGCCATTGTCATTCTATCTGCTTTTTGTAAGATATCTTTCATTAGCCAGAAATTAATATCTATAGCTTGCATTTTAACTAAATCATTTTCACCTTTATATTCATCATATATAGGTTTAGTTATTTCTTTATTTTTTAGTGTAACTGGTACTTTTAAGATTTTTTTAATTTCTCTATCATGCCAAACTCTATTAACACCAATATATGAGTCTTCTAGTTTTTCTCCTCTTCTTACAAGGAAGTTAATACCTCTTATAGGTGGTAGTAATTGAGCTACTTTAGAAATACCATGTCTTATAGCAAATGGTATTTTATTATATGCTTGGTAATCTACCATTTCTCTATAGTAGTTATATCCTCCGAAGAATTCATCTGCTCCTTCTCCGGATAAAACTACTTTAACATCTTTTCTAGCTAGTTTAGCTACAAAGTATAGGGCTACTATAGCTGGATCTGATGCTGGTTCATCCATGTGATACATTATTTTATCTAATACTTCCATGTATTCTTTTTTAGATATTATTTTAGACGTATTTTTTATTCCTAATACATTCGATAATTCTTTTGCGTATGATGTTTCATCATAGTCTTTATTTTCATAACCTACTGTGTATGTTTTATTTGGTTTAGCTAAAGATACTAAGTATGATGAGTCTACACCTGAAGATAGGAATGAACCTACTTCTACATCAGCAATCATGTGATAATTAACTGAGTCAGTCATTACATCACTTATTTTATCTACTGTTTTATTATAGTCTTCTTTTTTAATATTAAAGTTAAGTTTATAGTATTTTTCTATAGTTAATTTATTATCTTTAAATATTAAATTAGAACCAGCATCTAATCTTTTTACTCCTTTAAAGAATGTTTCTGTTGTTGGAGTAAAACTAAATGACATGTATGAAGATAAAATACTATCATTAAACTCTTTTTTAAATGATGGATGATCTAAGAATGATTTGATTTCTGAAGAGAACATTAAAGTATTATTATCTTTATTTAGATAGTAATAGAATGGTTTAATTCCAAATGGGTCACGTGAAGCAAATAATTCTTTATTCTTTTCATCGTATATTACAAATGACCACATACCTCTTAGTTTATCTACTACTTTATGTCCCCATTTTTCGAATCCAGCAATTATTACTTCAGTGTCTGAAGATGTTTTAAAGTTATAATCTTTTAGTTCTTCTTTTAGTTCTTTATAGTTATATATTTCTCCATTGAAAACTATAACTAGATTATTATCAGATGAAAACATAGGTTGACGACCATTTGCTAAGTCTATAATTGATAATCTTCTTTGACCTAGTGCAACGTCACCTTTAATATATGCACCTTCTGCATCTGGTCCACGGTGGGCTATTCTATCTGTCATGTTTTT
>CAMOYX010000041.1 GCA_946630615.1 uncultured Mycoplasmatota bacterium | reverse complement strand
CACTAATGCAACTATGTATAGAAAAAGAAGAAGACTTAGAAAGAGAAAAATGTAATCACCCAATCTGGTACTTTGATAAAACAAACAATCCAGATGAAATAAGCATTGAAGCTACATGCCCTAAATGTGGAAAACAAATAAGAGTAGCTAAAACTAACTTCAATGATGAATTTATAGATACTGTAAGACACTCTAATACAGTAGCAATTCTATATGAACTAAATAAAAAAACTGGTAAAAGATATGTTACTCATGGATTTAGTAAAACTAACAAATCTCTAAATGAAATAGAAGAAGAATTCCTAGAACCAAGAGTACGTGAAGGAAGACTAGTAAAAACATTAATTAAAAAGAATTAACTAAGAGGATACTAAAGGTATCCTCTTTTAAAATTAAAACTTGCACTTTTCTAAATATTTTGTTATTATTTCATAGTTATTTTATTTTATTTTAAGAAAGAGGAATGCATTATGAAAAAAACTAAGATTATATGTAGTATTGGCCCTGCTTCAACAAATCCAGATATAATGGAACAAATGGTATTAGCAGGTATGAATGTTGCTCGTATTAACTTCTCACACGCAACATTAGAAGAAAAACAAAACGTAGTTGCTTCAGTTCACGAAGTAAGAAGAAGAACTGGCAAAAACATTGCAATTTTATTTGATACTAAAGGACCAGAATTTAGAAATGATGAAATGGAAAATGGTGCTGTAACTTTAGTAGAAGGTAATGAAATTAAAGTTGTTAAAGGTCACATCATTGGTACTGATAAGTCTTTCTCAGTTAACCACCCTGAAGCAATAGATTCTATAAACGTTGGTAATACTATTCTTTTAGAAAACGGCTTAATGAGCTTAGAAGTTATTAAAAAAGATGAAAATGAATTAACATGCGTTATTAAAAAAGGTGGAGTATTTGGATCTAAAAAATCTTTAAATGTACCAGGTGTACACCTTTCTATGCCATTCGTTTCAGATGTTGATAGAGAAGATATTATCTATGCATGTGAACACGAAGGAGATTTCCTAGCTGCATCTTTTGTATCTACAGCTGATGATGTAAGAGAAATAAGAGAAATTATTAAAGAACATAATTCTAACATGAAGATTATAGCTAAGATTGAATCTGAAACAGGTATTGAAAACTTAGAAGAAATTGCTGATGTTGCTGATGGTATCATGGTAGCAAGAGGTGACTTAGGTGTAGAAGCTAAGATGGAAATCTTACCTTACTATCAAAAGAAGATTATTGATACTTGTAGAAGACACTCTAAATTTGCAATCGTTGCAACTGAAATGCTTGAATCAATGAAACACAACGTAAGACCAACAAGAGCTGAAGTATCTGATGTAGCTAACGCTATCTTAGATGGTACAGATGCAATCATGCTATCTGGTGAAACTACTACAGGTGACTATCCAATCGAAGTAGTTAGAAATATGGCTAATATTGCTTCTGAAACAGAAAAGTATGCAACATTTAATCGTAACATTAAATTTGCTCGTCCAAACAACGTTGCAGAATCAATTGCTACATCTGTTGCAAGAAGTGCAGATGACTTAAATGCAAAATTAATTATTGCTTCAACATTATCTGGTTATACAGCAAGAAAAATTGCTAACTTAAAACCAAATACTACTATCCTAGCTACATGTGCAAATGAAGAAGTAGCAAGAAGTCTTGCATTATTCCAAGGTGTTGAAACAGCAGTTATTCCTGTTTTAGAAACTACAGATGAAATTATTAATAAATCAATTGAAGTAGCTAAAGAAAGATTTAACTTACAAACTGGAGATACTGTAATCGTTACAGGTGGTTTCAGTAATGGTAAATCAGATAAGAAACATACTACTAACTTAATGAAAATCGAAAAGATTGCTTAATAGCAATCTTTTTTTCTTTATATTCTATAAAAAGCTGATATAATAACCATTAACATTTGAGGTGAGTTTATGAGTAGTTATCTAAAATACGTCCCATATGGAGATATCTTAACTATGTTATTAATGATAACTTTTGTTATCATTTATAAATCATCATTCTATGGAAAAACATTAAAGAATAGAATATTTAAAATATCTATAATTTCAGTATCTTTCTCAGCATTCACCAATATTTTATATATGTGTACCACTAAGTCAATTACATTAGATACTAATGCATTCTATTTTCTTAGATTCTTATCTAACATGTTTTTAAATATCTCATTTTCTATATATTCAATATACTTAGTTACAATGTATGAAAGAAATAAAAAAAGAACCAATAGAGTTATTCTAATTGATGCAGTATTAATAGTAATTAGTTTATTGTTAGTCGCAGTTCTTCCGTATTACAAAATAGGTAACTATCTAGACTTAAAAACAAATACCTATGTAGGTAAAATATTTTATGAACCATTTATATATACTTATATAGTATTCTCAATTATATTTTTATATGAACTTTACTACCATAGAAAATACTTAATTACAAGAGCAAATAAAGCAATGTTAGCTATTCTAATTCTTTCTTCTCTAATATCTCTATATGGCCTATTAACAAGCAATATGACATTTCTAACATTCACATTTACACTTCCTATGTTACTTGTGTTTACTCTGTTTCACTCTAACTCCTATGATCCAGACACAGGTACATTAAATCCAGCAGCTTTTGATGAATATTTAAATGACTTATCAAAAAGAAATAAGAAGTTCTCTTTAATATCATTATTATTCATATCAGAAGAATATATTAATGTTTTTTTAAAAGAAATACAAAAAGAACTTACACATTTCAATGAAAGTTTCTTCTGTGATTCATATACTTTTAGATTAAATGAAAAAAGATTTGTTCTAGTATATAGAAAAACTAAAAAAGCATATTCTAAAGAAAAATTTGAAATGGCTTTCTATAAATTATATGAAAAATATTCTAAGCCTTTTAAAATGGTTATTATTAAATCTAATCCATTACTAGAAGAAGAAAAAAGAAACTTAACATTTGTTAAATTCATTGAAGAAAAAATGAATAACAATACAATATATGAAGCAAATGATAAAGATCTAATAGAATTCTTACATAGAGAAAGAATACTTGAAGAACTAAAAAATATTAAGAAAAAGAAAAATCTAAATGATGAAAGAGTATTACTATACGGTCAACCAATATACTCTAATGATAAGAAAAAATTCACAAGTGCAGAATCTCTAATAAGATTAAAAATAGATGATGAAATAATATATCCAAATGACTTTATTAAACTAGCAGAAGATCATAATATAATTCATACTTTAACTCTTATCATGTTAAATAAAGCATGTTTATTTATTAAAGATTGTACAAAAGAAGGAAAAATTATAAATAGAATTTCTGTTAATATCTCAGTTATAGAATTTAAAAATTCTAAACTTGTAGATGAAATAAAGAGTATTATTAAAAAGAATAAAATACCATTCTCTAAAATAGGAATAGAAATAACTGAATCAAAAGATATAGATGAATCAAAAGAAATCCTTGAAAAACTAAAAGAATTATCTAAACTAGGAATTAAAATATACTTAGATGACTTTGGAACAGGTTACTCTAACTTCGAAAGAATAATGAAATATCCATTTAATGTAATTAAATTTGATAAGACATTATTAGATAATTCTAATACGGATAAAAAGATAAAACTATTAACAAAATACTTCTCAGAAGCATTTATAAAACTAGACTATAAAATACTATTCGAAGGAGTAGAAACAGAAAAAGATGCTAAACTATGTACTAGTAGTTTTAAATCTAATTACTTACAAGGATACCTATACTCTAAACCAGTACCTTACGAGTCCTTAAAAGAATTCTTTAAGAAAAAATAATCTTCACAAATATTTCATATTTATTACTTATTAACTTCACATTCAATTGTTACTATTAAGCCATAGAAAGGAAGCGATAACCTAAGTAATAAATAAAAACAATACACAACAAGATAAACTTGAAAGAATAATACAATTTTAAATTAAATAAAACTTTTTCAAAAGAATTCATATAAAAACTCTATCCTATAAACTTTAAAGTAAAGACATAAGTATTTTTAAACTTATCACTCTTTACTTTTTTTCATGTGTTATAATCTTTTACACGAGGTGTCTTATGTTAAAAAAAGTATATGTAGAAATAACTAATTCATGTAACTTATCATGTGACTTCTGTATTAAAAATAATAGACCTATTAACTTTATAACTCTGGATGAATTTAAACTAATATTAGACAAACTAAAAAATTATACTAAGTATCTTTATTTTCATATCATGGGTGAACCCCTAATGCACCCTAAGATTAATGAACTAATTAAAGTAGCAAATTCTAATAACTTTAATATTAATATAACTACAAATGGTTACTTAATAGAAAAAATAACAAATAAAAACATAAGACAAATAAATATATCACTACATAGCTATAATCCATTATATAAAGTATCTCTAAATACTTATTTAGATAATATATTTAATACTATAGATAACCTAGAAAATACTTATTTTTCTCTAAGGCTATGGGTTAAAAATAAATATACTAATAAGATATTAGAATATATAAATAATAAATATAATACTAATATAAGAGAAGATGACTTAAATAAAAATATAAAACTTAAAGATAAAGTATTTATAAATCCTTTCCATGAATTTATCTGGCCAGATTTAAATAATAACTATTACAATGAAGAAGGCACATGCTATGCCATAAAAGACCATATAGGTATACTTTCAAATGGTACAGTTGTTCCTTGTTGCTTAGACTCTAAAGGCATAATAAACCTAGGTAATATCTATAAAGATAACTTAAATAATATTCTAAATAGTAAAAGAGTATTAAATATGTTAAATAACTTTAAAAATAAGAATAAAGTAGAAGAATTATGTAAGCATTGTAAATTCTTATAAAACGTAAGTAATTCTTACGTTTTATTATGCTATAATAAACATAATAGAAAGTAAGTGAATAGTATGAATGATAAAGAAAAAGCAAGAAAGTTTGTAACGGAAGTTAAAGAATTAGCTATTAAATATAACTTACCAGTATTTGTTGTAACAGAAGGTGCATCGGCTACTTTAAATAATAATTCAGACGCTGTAAAACATGCAAGAGATTCACATAAAGAATGGGAAAAGAAACATAATTTTGATCCTTATGAAGATTGGTCTAAAAAGGAGAATAAATAATGATGTCACTAGATGAATTAAAAAAAGAACAAGAGTATAAAAAAAGCTCATACTATGACTTATATAAAAGATGTAAAGAACATAATCTGTTTGAAATTAAAAATTGTGCATCATGCTTAAAAAAGTACCAAAAAGAATTAGAAGAACTAAGATTAAACAATGCAAATAATCTAACAATTGAAAGAGCAGAAAATGAATTAAATAGATGGAAATTCTCCTTTGATCGAAATGTAAATGAAAGAGAATATATAAGACCTAATACTATAGAAGATATAAAAGAAAGAGAAGATATTGTAAATAACTTCTCTAAAGAATTACAAAGTATTCTAAAAGATAATACTAATCTAAGATTTCATGCTACTCCAATATATAATGCTAAAAAGATTATAGAAACAGGCCATATAACTTCAAGTGCAGATAGATACAATGGTTACCTAAATTCGACTGATCTTAAAGGTGAGTTTTCTGCATCTAAAGTATCAGATGTTAATAAGTCTATCGACTTTTATATGGACGTAGTAGCTTATCAAAGAAGCATGCCATGTGGAGCGCTTTTCATACTAAAAGAAAGAGTAGGTGATGATGCTCTAAGAGGTATCGACACTATGCAAAATGTAGATATTAGAAATGGTAACTCTCTAGAAGCAATAGTAACTACCAAAGAGAATAAAGATATGCTTATGAAACTATGTATTACTAATGGTATAGACTATAAAAAAGTATATAATTTTAACGAATTTCTAGAACATGCTAAGATTATATATAAAGAAGAAAGTGAAACATTTAATACATTTAAATTTTAAAGAGATGAAATATTAACTATTTCATCTCTTTTATAGTATAATCAAAAGGCAAAGAAGGGAAATAAATGGACTATTATATAATTAACATAAATAATAAAGAATATGCATACTTTATAAAAAGAGATAATA
>CAMOYX010000040.1 GCA_946630615.1 uncultured Mycoplasmatota bacterium | reverse complement strand
TAAAACTACAAGAGTATTCTCTTGTAGTTTGTTTATAAATTCTTTTTATAATTTTTAATTAGAGATTCATTATCTAAATCAGTTTCTGCTAACTCATTTATAATCTTCTTTTGTTCTCTAGATAATTTAGTTGGAATAACAACATCTACTATGGCATATAAGTCACCTTTAGAAGATGAACCAGCTATAGCAATACCTTTACCTTTTAATTTATACTTAGTACCACTTTGAGTACCAGCTTTTACTTCCATCATAACATTACCATATATAGTTGGAACTTCAACTTCTCCACCTAATATTGCAGTTGCTATATTAACAGGTACATGAATAGTTAAATCTTCTCCATCTCTTTCATAGATCTTTGATTCAGCAACATGTATTTCTAAATAAATATCTCCATTAGGTCCGCCATTAATTCCAGCTTCTCCTTTACCAGATATTCTTAATTGGTGACCAGTATCTACACCTTCAGGAATATGCACAGATATTGTTTTATTTGTTCTATACATTCCTGTACCACTGCACTTAGAACATTCTTCCTTATAAGTTTTACCTTTACCTTGGCATCTTGGACATACGCTTCTACTTTGCATAGTTCCAAATAAACTTCTTTGTTCAGTAATAACTACACCTTGTCCATGACAGTATGAGCAATCTGTTTCACCAAATCCACCTTTGCCATCACACTTATCACATCTTTCATTTAAGTCTAATTTAATGTCTTTATCACATCCAAAGCAAGCTTCATCAAAAGAAAGATTAATTCTAACTAAAGTATCTCTTCCTTTTCTAGCTTCTCTAGCACTTCTTCTTCCACCGCCAAAGAAATCTGAGAAACCTCCAAATGACGAGAATCCATCTCCTCCGCCAAATTGTTCTCCAAAGACACTTCTTAAAATATCATTTAAATCAACATCACTTGCATTAAATCCACCAAATCCTTGGCTTCCATCAACACCTGCTTCACCATATTGATCATATGCTTTTCTTTTTTGTTCATCTGATAATACAGCATAAGCTTCACCAATTTCTTTAAACTTCTTTTCATCTCCAGTTTCTTTATTATCTGGATGGTATTGTTTAGCTAATTTTCTAAATGCTGACTTTATTTCAGATTGGCTAGCATCTTTACTAACTCCTAATAATTCATAGTAATCTTTTTTCATTAGGACATCTCCTTTACTATACTTTTTAGTTCATTTAATCTTTCACTTATAAAGTTAAATGCTTCATCAAATGATTCCTCACTAGTTAAATATATGCCTGCATCTTTTAATATATCTAATACATCTTTTCTAGAACCTGCCTTTAAAAATAAATTAATATATATTTCTTTATAATTATTATCTTTTAATAATCTATTTGCAAAGCAAATTGCAGTTATTAAACCAGTAGCATATTTATATACATAGAATGGTGAATAGAAATGAGGTATATGTGACCATTCATATTTAATATCTTCATCTATAACTACAGAATCTTTAAAATATTTTTTATTTAAATCATAATAGTAATCATTTAATATTTTAGGAGTAACAGCTTCGTTATTCTCTACTCTTCTTGCAAGTTCTTCTTCAAACTCAGAAAACATTGTTTGTCTATAAATTGTAGCTTTACATAGATTTAAGAAATCTACTAAGAAATATAATTTATCTTCCTTAGTTTTAGCATTATTAATATTATAGATTGAAAGTAACATTTCATTAGTAGTAGAAGCTATCTCAGCTAAGAATATGTCATAACTATGATTCACATAAGTATTATCTTCATCAGAGTACATTGAATGTACAGCATGTCCACATTCATGAGCTATAGTAGAAACATCATTATAAGTTCCATCATAGTTTAATAATACATATGGTGTCTTTCTATAGCTTGATATTTCATAAGCTCCACTTCTCTTATTTTTATTTGGTAAGAAGTCTATTGTACCTTCCTTATATAATCTATTAAAATGATTCATATAGTCTTCTCCTAATATAGATAATGCATTTTTAACATTATCTATTGCTTCATCTAGACTATACTTCTTATCATTATTAATAATAGGTACATAAGTATCATATAAATGATATTCTTTTAATCCTAAAAGATTAGCTTTAATCTTTTGGAATTCTACATTTAAATCCATGTATTGATTTACTTTAGAAATAAGCATTTCATATACTTTAGGACTTACATTTATACTATGTAACTCCATATCTAAAAGTGAATCATACTTTCTTACTTTACGATTAAAATTAAGTTCTTGAAATCTTCCTTTAAGTAAATTAGTAATAGTGTTGTTGTGTTCCCTATAAAACTTATACATCTTAGTAAATGCATCGCATCTAACACTTTGATCTTTATTTTCTAAAAATAATGAATAATTAAATGGAGTTAATTCTACTTCCTTACCATCTACTAACACATTATCAAATTTAATGTCAGTGTTATCTAAAGCACTAAAAGCACTTTCACCACTTCCAAACGTATTGTTTGCTAAAGAAACGATTTTCTCTTCTTCTTCACTTAATATTCTATCTTTATCTTTATATAGTTCTTTAATATGATAACTATATTCATCGTATATATTAGCTTCCTTAAGTAAGTTTAAAGTGTATTTTTCATCACTTTTCATAAACTCACTTACTACATATGATTCAGATAAACTAGCTTCTTCTGCTAATCTTTCTATCTTATCTAAATTAGATAGATATGATTCATCTGCCGTATCAGAAGCATGATTATTATATGCATAAATATATAATCTATTTAATTTATCATCTAATTCTTCACTTACCTTTAAATAATTAGATAAAGTATCTTTATTATTTAGAATAGAGCCTTTCATATTAGTTATTTCTTTAATTAATTCATTACATTTATTAATTAATAGGTTAAACTCTTTATCATCTTTTACTAAGTAAGTTAAATTCCATTTATATTTATTATCTATTTCACTTCTAGATTTCAAGTTTTCCATAGTTCCTCATTTCTATAAATAGTTAAGAAGTTCTAGGTATCTAGAACTTCCAATATATTTAAATTACTTTTCTTCGTAGCTTGCTTCTTCTACGTCGTCTTTCTTATCTTTTTTGTCTTCAGTTTCTTTTTTATCTTCAGTAGTTGCTTCATTATTCTTAGAAGCTTCTTCATAAACTTTTGTAGCTAACTTCATAGCAACTTCATTTAAGTCTTTAGTCTTAGCTTCAATATCATCTGAAGATGCATCTTTATCATCTAATACTTTTCTTAAGTCTTTAATTTTATCTTCAGCATCTTCTTTATCTTTCTTATCTACTTTATCTCCTAAATCTTTAATAGCTTTTTCAGTAGCGTAGATTTGTTGTTCAGCTTCATTTCTAGCATCAGCCATCTTCTTATTCTTTTCATCTTGTTCTTTATTAGCTTCAGCATCTTTCATCATCTTATCTACTTCTTCATCAGATAGATTAGATGAGTTAGAAATAGTAATTGATTGTTCTTTATTAGTACCTAAATCTTTAGCTTTAACATTAACAATACCGTTTGCATCGATATCAAATGTAACTTCGATTTGAGGAACTCCTCTTGGTGCTGGTGGGATATTAGTAAGTTGGAATTGTCCTAAACTCTTATTATCCTTAGCCATTTGTCTTTCACCTTGTAATACATTGATATCAACTGCTGGTTGGTTATCAGCTGCAGTACTAAATACTTGTTTCTTACTTGTAGGAATAGTAGTATTTCTTGGAATTAAAGTAGTCATGATACCACCTAATGTTTCTAATCCTAAAGATAATGGAGTAACATCAAGTAATACGATATCATTAACTTCACCAGTAATTACACCACCTTGAATAGAAGCACCCATTGCTACTACTTCATCTGGGTTAACACCTTTGTGTGGTTCTTTATCTAATTCTTTCTTAACTAAATCTTGGATATATGGAATTCTTGATGAACCACCTACTAAGATTACTTCATCAATATCTTTATTAGATAACTTAGCATCTTTTAAAGCTTTTCTTACAGGTTCTAAAGTAGAATCAAATAAGTCTCTATTTAAATCTTCAAATTTAGCTTTAGATAACTCCATATCTAAGTGAACTGGACCATCTGAGTTTTGAGAAATAAATGGTAAGTTAATTTGAGTAACACTCATACCAGATAAGTCTTTCTTAGCTTTTTCAGCAGCATCTTTAATTCTTTGCATTGCCATAGCATCTTTAGATAGATCGATATCGTTTTCTTCTTTAAATTTAGATACCATCCAATCCATGATTCTCTTATCGAAATCATCTCCACCTAAATGGTTATTACCAGCTGTAGCTTTAACTTCGAATACACCATCACCTAATTCTAAGATAGATACATCGAATGTACCACCACCAAGGTCATATACTAAGATAGTTTGATTCTTATCTTGTTTATCAAGTCCATAAGCTAATGCAGCAGCAGTTGGTTCGTTAATAATTCTTTCAACCTTTAAACCTGCAATCTTACCAGCATTCTTAGTAGCTTGTCTTTGAGCATCGTTAAAGTATGCAGGAACAGTAATAACTGCTTGAGTAACTGCCTCACCTAGATAGCTTTCAGCATCTGCCTTTAACTTAGCTAAGATCTTTGCAGAGATTTCTTCTGGAGTCCATTCTTTGCCGTTAGCACTTACTTTTTCTCCACTACCCATTAATCTCTTAATAGATGAGATAGTATTTTTAGGATTAGTTACTGCTTGTCTTTTTGCTCTATCACCTACTAATACATCGTCACCCTTAAATGCTACAACAGAAGGAGTTGTTCTTCCACCTTCATCATTATTAATTACTTTTGGTTCTCCACCTTCTAATACACTAACACATGAGTTTGTTGTACCTAAGTCAATTCCTATTACTTTTGCCATTATTAATCACTCTCCTTATTGTTTACTTTAACCATGGCTGGTCTTAATAATTTATCTTTATACATGTAGCCTTTTTGTAATACATCTAAGACTACATTATTATCATAATTTTCATCATTGTCTACTAAAACAGCATGCATTGAATTATCATTAAATTCTTTATGTAAGCAATCTACTTCACTTACTTCTAAATTCTTTAATATATCAATCATGTTTGTATAGATCATTTTAAATCCATTTAAGAATTTAGATACTTCATCATCTAAATTGTTATCATCCATTTTAATAGCGTGTTCAAAATTATCTAAGATAGGTAAAAAGCTTTTGATAACTTTTTCTCCATCATATTTAATTAATTTTTCTCTATCTTCCGAGTTATGTCTTTGCATGTTTTGCATCTCAGCAGATATTCTCATAAGTTTATCTGTTAATAAAGCATTTTGTTCTTCTAGTTTCTTTATCTTTTCGTTTTCTTTATTAAAGATATTCTTTTTTTCTTTTTTAGGTTCTTCCTTAATAGGAGTCTCCACTTTCTTTTCTTCTTTTACTTCTTTATTATTCATCATCATCACCTTTGTTTAACTCTCTATTTAAAAATGTTAGTAAAGATACAACTCTATCATATTGCATTCTTTTAGGTCCTATAATAGCTATAGTTCCTTCACTACCATTTATATTGTAATGTGTTTTAATAACTGTAACATCTTTATCAAATTCAGAGTCATTACCAATATAAATATTAACTCCTTCTTCACAAGTATTACGGTCTATTTTATCTATTAAGTTTTGATCATTAAACTTATTCATTATTTCTCTTATTTTATTTATATCATCATACTCTGGACTATTAAGTAAGTATTTAGTACCAGATACAGCAACAGTTTCATTTGCTTTAGAAGCAAAGTCTGTAAATGATTCTTTAAATATAGAGTAAATAGCTTCATAATCTCTAACTTTTTTTGCAATTACAGGTTTAATTTCAAATTCTAATCTTTCAGATACTTGATCTATTGGAGTACCAATTAACATTTTATTAATTAGTTCAGATGTTTTAACTACTTCTGCTACATTAATATTTTTTGGTAAAGTAAATTTCTTATTTTCTACTATACCTTTATCAGTACAAATAAGTGCAACTATATTTGGACCTTGTAAAGGTATAATGCTAACTTGTTGTAATGAATTAGCAACTGAATTCTTACCAAGTATAATAGATGTATAATTTGTCATTTCAGATATTATTTCAACACTTGCTTGTATAGCATCTGGTATAGCTAATTGATGATTTTGAAATATAGTTTCAAGTTTTCTAGCATCTTTTTCAGTAAGTTCTTGTATTTCCATTAAATGTTCTACATAGTACTTATAACCCATC
>CAMOYX010000039.1 GCA_946630615.1 uncultured Mycoplasmatota bacterium | reverse complement strand
TACATCTTCATCTTGTACCCATCCTTCACCTTGAGGTGCTTCTACTCCAACGTATACTTCATCTCCCTTATACCAAGCAGGTATTTGATGACCCCACCAAAGTTGACGAGATATACACCAGTCATAAGTTATTTCTAACCAGTGGTTCATTACCTTTTCATATCTTGAAGGTAAGAATTTAACTTTCTTATTCTTATCTTTTTGTAATTCTAATAAAGCATCAGCTAAAGGTCTCATCTTAATAAACCATTGTTTAGATACATAAGGTTCAATAGGAACTCCACTTCTTTCAGAATGTCCTACTGAGTGAGTAATACCTTCAACTTCTAATAAGTATCCTTCATTATCTAATTTCTTAACTAATGCATCACGACATTCAAATCTATCCATTCCACTAAATTCCATAGCTTCTTCATTCATAGTACCATCTTTATTAATTACTTGAATACCAGGTAGATTATGTCTTTTACCTACTTCATAGTCATTTGGATCGTGGAATGGTGTTATTTTAACTACACCTGTTCCCTTTTCAGGATCAGCATGTTCGTCAGCTATTATTTGTATTTCTCTATTAACTAATGGTAATAATGCTTTTTTACCAATATATTTTTTATATCTTTCATCTTCTGGATTTACAGCAAGTGCCATATCTCCAAACATTGTTTCAGGTCTTGTAGTAGCTACATCTAAGTATTCATCTGTTCCAATGACTGGATATTTAATATGATAAAAAGCTCCCTTAATATCTTTATAAACTACTTCTTCATCAGAAAGCGCAGTCATTAGTTCTGGATCCCAGTTAATCATTCTAGTTCCACGATAGATTAATCCTTCGTTATATAACTTAACAAATACTTCTCTTACAGCTTTAGAAAGACCTTCATCTAATGTAAATCTTTCTTTAGTGTAATCTAGTGATAAACCTAACTTACCCCATTGTTCATGGATATTCTTAGCGTATTCTTCTTTCCATTCCCAAGCTCTTTTAAGCCAATCACTTCTATCCATTTCTCTTGGATTAATGCCCTCTTCCATAAGTCTTTTATCAACCTTACTTTGAGTAGCAATACCAGCATGATCCATACCAGGTACCCATAAAGCATCAAATCCTTGCATTCTCTTATATCTTATAATTGCATCTTGGATAGTAACATCAAGTGCATGTCCTAAGTGTAATTTACCAGTTACATTTGGAGGAGGTATAACTATTGTGAATGGTTTACCACCATTTCTTCCTGATTCAAAGAAATGACTATTTACCCAATAAGCATTCTTTCCTTCTTCTACACTTTTATGATCATATTTTGTGTTTAATTCTTTCATTATTTACTCTTCTTTCTAACTTTTAATTCATTATTAGATATATTTCTTTCTTCTTCAATAAAAGAAAGAAATTTATCATCATCAAGCAATTCCTTTTGTTCCTTAGGAATATGTCTATTAAACTCTTTTAAAGCTAACATAAAACTTAATTCGTTACAATTCTTTAATATTATATTCTTAGGATAACTACAGCTAAAAATATATTTAAAATCAAAATTTAAAGCATCTACATTATGTTGATCAACTGAAAATAAAATATACTCCTTATCATTATTCTTTTTATCTTTATCAAAATAAGCATTAAATAAGTCCCTATAAGTAAATATACTAGACTCTAAAGGTAAAAATATAACAACAGCTTCTTTATACTCTAAAACAACTGCATAAGGTGAAAAACAACTGCATACCTTATAATCACTAAAAACATCTTTTTCATTAAACTTACTTTCAATGCTTGATTTAGTTGCATTAGCAAAAGATTCTTGAATTATTTTATATATATTGCCACCTAATAAATATTTTAATAGTAAAGAATATTTTTCTTTTAAAGGCTTATCACATTTTAAAAATATACTATCATCTATTTTTTTTCTAATTTCTATAGCATATCCATATGCACATATATATTCAGGAATTGAACTTTCAAGATCAAACATCATAATTATACACCCCCAAAAGTATAAAAAAAGGATGGTAAAAAGGCGTCCAAAAGACTTTACCATCCTTTCGTTTAACTTTTCTTGATAAAGGAAATTATCCTCTTAAACTCCGAAAGCAACCTTCCAAAGTAATACTTATCTATTTCCACCAACCATAGACTCTCTATAAAGGTACTATCCTTGTACTCCTCTCACATCAACGTTTAATAGCTACGATTTTAATATAATTACGACACTTTTGCAAGTATTTTTCTATGTTCTTACGTTTTCTATATTATTACCATTATAATACATTTCAATATAAGATGAATCGCTAGATAGATATGCAGAAATATTATATTTGCCACTACTATCTGCCTCTACATGATGTTTTTCTGATAATATAGTATTACCAAATATTGATAATACATAAAAATCACTATTACTATCTAATACTAAAATATAATTACTATTAATATATTCAATATATAAACAATCATCATTAATTAATCTTTCATTAGATAAATTAACAAAATGATATATTCCATTACTATAAGTTATAACTGAATCATTAATATAAGTAACTATTTCTTCAGTAATAGAACTTGTAATAGAAGTTACATCTTCTCCTGTTACATCAATAATCTTCCATTCACCACTTTGTAAAGCAACAAATGTATTTGATTGTAACTTATCATCCATATTTCTTGAATCAATTGATCCAATATAGTCATATTCAAAAGGCACTAAATAAACTACAATAGAATCTTGAATTTTAACTACACCATATTTACCACTACTATCCTTAGCAATAAATAAGTTTCCATCGTATCCTACTCCATAATTAGTTATAAAACTATATGTTCCAATACCTATAGTCTTTTGTAATTTAAAATCATATATCTTAATTGAATTATCTTTAGTATCTTTATTATCAATAATAAATGCATATCTATTATCTAGTACATCTAAATATTCTTTAGTTGTAGTACTAGTTGTTTTATCTTTCTTAACAATTAATTCCTTAGTATTTAAAGGATATTCTAAAGCATACTTATCATCAATTTGAAAAGTCTTACCCTTTTCACAATGACCACCAGCATCTCCACCATATTCACAAGTGTACTTAGCAAGTAATTCTCCATTACTTCCATAAAACCATAATTTATTATCGAAATAATCAGCTTTTAAAGTATTTTCTGGATCTTTTTTAATATGTAATCCAGTAATATTTAAAAATATACCTCCTAAAGATAATGGTAAAAATATGATTAATAATATAACAGAGGCTATAAGTCCTTTCTTTTGTTGTTCTTTATTCGCCATTGTTATCATCCTCATTTGTAGAAGATGAAGAAGTATTCTCTTCATCTTCATTATTATTTTCTATTTTCTTTAATTTAATAACTTTTTCTTCGCCATAAGTATCAGTAGAATCGCCAATCTTTATTTTAATCTTATCTACTTTTTCTTTTTCATCATATTCTATAGTATAAATATAACTTCTTACACCTTCACCATAGTAATTGTTATTATTTAATTGTAAGCCGCCTTCACTTGCATTCTTACCTGTTAAATAATCATATTTCTTATCATTAGAGTCTTCCTCATCATCATAACTAAATAAGAATACTTTATTATTTCTAACAGCTAAATAATACTTCTCATCTAAAGTAATATGATTATATGAATTACTATCATGAGTAGAATTATCAAATGAATGTAAGTAGAACACATTATTTTGCATTGTCTTAATATATTTACCACGATAATCAACTATTGGAGATGACTGATATTCCATTTCCTTAGTTTGTCCACCATCGTTATATTGAGATTTACCCCATTTATCTACTAAAATAAATCCATTTTCATCTTGTACTACATAGTAGTCTCCAAGTTTCTTTAAATATGACTTATCAAAAGAAATAACGCCTTCTAACGATTGTCCATTAATTCTTACTACACCATATTTACCAGTTCTCTTACTTCTTGCCATGAATGTAACAGTTGTTTCTTTACCTAAAGTAACTTCATTAGTTTCAGTATAACTTGAAGTATCAACTATATCATAAATAGCTTTAACTGAACTATCAGCTAGATCTACTAAATTAATAACATCTCCATCTTTAATAAATGCATATTTTTGATTAAATACAGGTATAGAACCTAACTTACTAGATTGATCTACTTCATAATCATTACCTCTAGTTTCTCTCATAAATGATTCACGTGCAACATAACAATTAGCTAACTCAGTAGAATCTTCTTTAGTAGTATTTTTATTTTGACATTCATATGTTCCTATTAAGTTTTTCTTTTCAATATCTTGATAGAAGAATAACTTACCATCTAAGTATTCTAATAATTGTAACTTAATAGAAACTAGACCATCTACTAAATTAATACTATAAGTATGAGATTCACCTAAAATATCATCTTCATAAGTTTTAATAGTTAATAATTTATCATGTAACTCATAGTTAAATGATTTTTGTAATTTAGATACTTTATTATTAGTTATAGTTTGAATACCAGCATAGTTATTATTAGATATCTTCATTTCTTGACTAGTCATTCTGTGGCTAGAGTAATCAAATACGAGTAAGCTTGAATCATATACACCAATTATAAATTGATCTAATAGTTCAATATAATCAAACGAATAATCCTTATCAAATTCTTGCATATTATAATTATATACATGATATTTATCTAAAGAATCACGAGTCTTAATGTATGAGCCATTAGCACCTGTAATAACTTGATTAGTAGCAAGTGTTAATTCTTCACCTTTTAAATTTCTTAAATAACTATTATTATCTTTCTTAGTAATAACATACTTAGGTTTATCATTATCAAGGTCAAGTAATGATACTAAGTTATATTTAAATGGTACTAAAGTTTCTAAGCCGGAAGCACTAATCTTTACAGCACCTTCATTGTTATTAGTATCTTTTAATACAAAGTAATCTGAATAATCTGTATAAGTTTTAATGCCTAAGTATCTAGATACTTCTTTGTTTTCTTTAATATCATAGAAAATAATTTCTGTATCACTTTCTTTTGAATTATCAAATATAAATACATATCTATCATAATAGATTGGAGTATTTAAAATAACTTTCTTACCATCTTCATCTATCATGCTTGCTTTATCAAATGTATCATCATCAAATGTAGTAGCTATTTTACATAACTTCTCATCTTTATTCTTACATTCATATCTTCCTACTTCATTGTTAGATGAATGTGTAAATATTAAGATACCATTTTCATATCTATAATTTTCTGCTTCTAATATAACGTCAGGTAATTTATCTTCAATTACTTCTTTTACTTCATCCTTACTAATCATTGAAATACCAACTATAAGTCCAATTAATAATGCAATAATTAATACTATTAATGTAATAAATAAAGCCTTCTTTTTACCTGAAAGATTGCTAAACCAAACTACTAATTGATTCTTTTTCTTAGTTTTAACTGGTTTACTAATTTCATTTTCCATTTCATTAATTAGATCAATTTTTTCTTCCGCATCTTCTTCTAGAGGAATATCTAACTCTTCTACCTTAGCATTACTCTTAGCTTCTTCTAAAGCATTAAGTGAAATGTCTCCTATTTCTTCTAATTCTTTAGTATCATCAAAATCATTATTGAAGTTATCTTCTAAAGATTCATCTAAAGCTTCAATAATCTCTTTTGATTCACTTTCTAACTCTTTTTTACTCTTACCCATAAGTACTCACCATACCTTAATTTATATTATAACAATAAGACAAATAAAAATAAAGAGCACTAAAAAAGATAAGTCAAAAAACTTATCTCCATTCAAATACATAATCTAAAATAACTACTTCGTCACCTTTTTTAGCACCCATTCTTTCAAGTGCTGAGTCAACGCCCATACCTTTTAATTTTCTTGCAAATCTTTGTACAGATTCATCTTCATTAAATCTAGTCATTTTAAATAATTTTTCTACTTCATCACCTTTTAATACCCATACTCCATCTTCTCTAGAGATAGTAAATGGTGGTTTTTCTTCAAATTTAATTTTAAATTCTTCATCATCATTCTTAGATTTAAATTCTACTTTAGGTAACTTATCTATTTCATTTGCAATACTAGTCATTAAGTTATCTAAGCCTTGTCTAGTTAAAGCACTAATTTCATATATTTCTTTATCTGGATATTTCTTTTTAAATAACTCTAAGTTTTCTTTAGCGTCTGGCATATCCATTTTATTAGCAACTATTATTTCTTTTTTATCTGCTATATCAGAAGAATACTTAACTAATTCTTTTCTAATTAGTTCATAGTCTTCAATCGGATTTCTTCCTTCTAAAGCTCCCATATCAACTACATGAACTATAATTCTAGTTCTAGAAGCATGTTTTAAGAATTTATCTCCTAATCCTACACCTTCGGAAGCACCTTCAATAAGTCCAGGTAAATCAGCTAAGACAAAAGTTCTTCCATCCCTTACCTTTACAACACCTAAGTTTGGTGAAAGAGTTGTAAAGTGGTACTC
>CAMOYX010000038.1 GCA_946630615.1 uncultured Mycoplasmatota bacterium | reverse complement strand
AAAATTTGTCCTAATAATAAGCCCACTAAGAGGATTCTTAGTGGGCTTAGTTTTTATTATGATAATATTATTATTTATAATTTTTTATCACTCTAGTATTGACATTGCTAAAATGTGGTAGTATAATTACTGTAGCATTCGAACTTAGGGAGTGCTAAAACAAAAATATACGCATAAATTAAAGTAGGTGATAATGTGCTAAATCAAAGACAGGCTGATATATTTAAACTTATTGTTGAAGATTATATAAAAACTGCTCGTCCAGTTAGTTCTAAGTCTTTATGTGAATTATTGAATTGTTCAAGCGCGACTGTAAGAAATGAGATGGCATGTCTTGAAGAATTAGGTTTGATTGAAAAAACACATACATCATCTGGTAGAATTCCTAGTGAACAAGGTTATAGATATTATGTAGATAATATTATGAAACCAAAGGAATTAACTGGTGAGGATATGTTAAAATTACAGACTATATTTCATAACCAGTCACTTATGATGAGTGATGTTATCACAAAGAGTATGGAGATTATTTCAGAACTTACAAGTTATACTTCAATTGTTTTAGGAACATCGTCTAAAGAGAATTGTATTAGTAAAATAGAAGTTGTTCCTTTAGATGATAAAAGGTTAATCGCAATTGTTATAACTGATAAGGGGCATGTTGAACATAAGACAGTAGTATTAGAAGAACAAGTATCTCCTGCTGAAATAAAACAGACGGTTGATCTTATTAATAAATTAGTTATAGGTACACCAATTGATGAAGTTAGTTCTAAATTAGAGTTTGAGGTAAAACCAGTAATTGGTAAGCTTGTTAAACAACATGAGGTTTTATATAATGCATTTTATAATGTATTTAATGAGTTTACTAATGATTCTAATATTAGATTGAGTGGGACTAGTAATATATTAAAACAACCGGAGTTTAATGATACTGCTAGAATAAGACAAATAGTTAGTAAATTTGAAGATAAAGATATAGTTAAGAGTATAACTGCTGATGGTACTGATGATATTAAGATAACTATTGGTAGTGAGAATGATTTTGATGATGATGTTACAGTAATAAAAACTAAGTATAATACTAATGGGGAAGAAGGAACTATTGCGGTTGTAGGGCCAAAGAGAATGGAATATGATCGTGTTATTACTTTATTAGATTATATAAAGCATCATATTGAAAAGCAGTAAATAGGAGGTAAAAATGGCAAAGAAAAAGAAAAAAGAAGAAATGAAAGTTAAAGAAGAAACAGTTAAGGAAGAAACAGTTAAGGAAGAAGTAAAAGAAGAGAATGCTCCTAACGAAGAGTTAGAAAAATTAAAACAAGAGAATAAAGAGTTACACGAAAAACTTCTTCGTAATCAAGCAGAACTTATTAATTTTCGTAATCGTAAGGAAGAAGAAACTGCTAGATTACTTAAATATAGTAATGAAGAACTTGCTCTTGAAATCCTTCCAATTTTGGATAATTTTGAACGAGCAATAAGTATGGATGATGATAACTTGGAAGATGAAGTATCAAAATTCTTATCTGGATTTAAAATGATTTATGTTAATTTTAAGAATACATTGGAAAAGTATGAAGTTAAAGAGATTGATGCTTTGAATAAAGAGTTTGATGCTACATATCATCATGCTGTTATGAAAGAACATAAAGATGGTGTAGAACCTGGTATTGTAATTGAAGTATTACAAAAAGGTTATATGCTTAAAGATAAAGTTATAAGACCAAGTATGGTTAAAGTTAGTGATTAAAGATTAAATTGATATTGAGAAAGGAATGAAATAAAATGAGTAAAATTATAGGTATTGATTTAGGTACAACTAATAGTTGTGTAAGTGTTTTAGAGGGAGGTCAAGCAACAGTAATTGCTAATCCTGAAGGGGATAGAACCACTCCATCAGTAGTAGCTTTCAAAAATGGAGAAATAATCGTTGGTGGAGCTGCTAAAAGACAAATAGTAACAAATAAAGATACAGTTTCATCTGTAAAAAGATTAATGGGTACTAATGAAAAAGTAAAAGTAAATGGTCGTGAATATACACCAGAAGAAATTAGTGCAATGATATTAGGTGATTTAAAGAAAACTGCAGAAGCTTATTTAGGAGAAACTGTTACAAAAGCAGTTATTACAGTTCCTGCATATTTCAATGATTCACAAAGACAAGCAACTAAGAATGCAGGTAAAATAGCAGGTCTTGAAGTAGAAAGAATTATCAATGAACCAACTGCTGCTGCTCTTGCATATGGACTT
Organism: uncultured Mycoplasmatota bacterium; assembly: GCA_946630615.1. Taxonomy (GTDB): domain Bacteria; phylum Bacillota_I; class Bacilli_A; order RF39; family UBA660; genus Ventrenecus. The sequence continues at coordinate 4,421 of CAMOYX010000038.1, read as the reverse complement.
GATAAACAAGATAAAACTGAACAAATTTTAGTATATGATTTAGGTGGAGGTACATTTGACGTATCAATTCTTGAAATTGGTGATGGTGTATTTGAAGTTAAATCAACAAGTGGTAACAATCGTCTAGGTGGAGATGATTTCGACCAAAAGATAGTAGATTATTTAGTTAGTGAATTTAAGAAAGAAAATGGTATAGATCTTGCTAAAGATTCTATGGCTATGCAAAGAATTAAAGATGCTGCAGAAAAAGCTAAGAAAGATTTAAGTGGAGTAAGTACTACTCAAATATCTTTACCATTCTTAACACAAGGTGAAGATGGACCACTTCATTTAGAAATGAGTTTAACTCGTGCTAAATTTGAAGAATTAACTAATGATTTAGTTGAATCAACATTAGAACCAGTTAGAAAAGCTTTAAAAGATGCTAATTTAAGTGCTAGTGATATTGATAAAGTATTATTAGTAGGTGGATCAACTCGTATTCCAAAAGTACAAGAAATTGTTAAAAAAGAATTAGGTAAAGAACCATCAAAAGGTGTTAACCCTGATGAAGTAGTATCTATGGGTGCTGCTATTCAAGGTGGAGTATTAACTGGAGAGGTAAATGATATCGTACTTCTTGATGTTACACCACTTTCACTTGGTATTGAAACATTAGGTGGGGTATGTACTGTATTAATTCCTCGTAATACAACAATTCCAACAAGTAAGTCACAAGTATTTAGTACAGCTGCTGATAACCAACCAGCTGTAGATATTCACATATTACAAGGTGAAAGACCAATGGCTGCAGATAATAAAACATTAGGTAATTTCCAACTTACTAATATACCTGCTGCTCCAAGAGGAGTACCTCAAATTGAAGTAACATTTGATATAGATGCTAATGGTATAGTTAATGTTAAAGCTAAAGACCTTGGAACTAATAAGGAACAATCTATTACAATTACATCATCAACTAATTTAAGTGACGATGAAATTGATAAGATGGTTAAAGAAGCAGAAGCTAATAAAGCTGCTGATGAAAAACGTAAAGAAGAAGCTGATACTAAAAATGAAGCTGAACAATTAGTTTTCCAAACTGAAAAATCATTAAAAGATTTAGGAGATAAAGTAAGCAAAGAAGATAAAGAAAAAGCTGAAAAAGAAATTAAAGAATTAAAAGAAGCTCTAGAAAAGAATGATTTAGAAGATATTAAAGCTAAAAAAGAAACATTACAACAAACTGCTATGGCATTTGCTACTAAAGTTTATGAAGAAGCAGCTAAAGCTAGTGCAGCTGCAAATGAAAATAATGCTGATGAAAAATCAGATAAAAAAGATGACGATGTTGTAGATGCTGAATTTGAAGAAAAATAATAAAGTTTGGAAGTTCTATATTTAGAACTTCTAACTTTTATATATGAAAGAAAGAGGATAAGATTAGATGAAGACACGCTCTGAAATTAGTAATGATTATAAGTGGGATTTAACTAAAATATTTGAAACTGATTCTGATTTTGATAAATTTTATGATGAAACAAAGAAATTGATTGTTGATTATAAAAAGTATGAAGGTCATATTATGGATGATGCTAAAACATTTTATAATTCAACAATTGATAGTTTAGAAATATCTAGAAGATTAGAAAAGCTATATACTTATGCTCATATGAAAAGTGATGAAGATGTATCTTTAAATTCAAATCAAGAATTAGTAAGTAGAGTTATCAATTTATATAATTTAGCTTCTCAAGCTATGTATTTTGAAGGAACTGAATTACTTAAAGAAGATTATTCTAAGATAGAAGAATTTTATAAAGAAGAACCAAGATTATTAGAACATGAAATTAATATAAAGAATAGTTTTAGATATAAAAATCATATATTATCTGATGCTGAAGAAAAGATTATGTCTAATTTAAATGGAGCGTTTGATAATAATGAAACTACATATAGTTATTTAACTAATTCTGATATGACTTTTGGTACTATTAAAGATGAAAGTGGTAATGAAGTAGAATTAACTGATACAAATTATAGTATATTTATAGAGTCAAAAGATAGACGTGTTAGAATAGATGCTTTTAAAACTCTATATAAGTATTATAAACAATTTACAAATACTATTACTTCAACATTAAATGGTAATATTAAAGAGTCTGTTGCTGTTTCTCATATTAGAAAGTATAATTCTGCTTTTGAACGTTCTTTATTTAATGATGAAATGGATCCTAAAGTATTTAAAACTTTAGTTGATACTGTTCATGAAAATTTAGATATATATCAGAAGTATTATGATTTAAAGAAAGAAGTACTTGGACTTGATGAGATACATTTATATGATGTGTATGCCAAATTAATAAATGATTATGACAAAACGTATTCATTTGATGAAGCTAAAGAATTAGTTTTTAAAGCATTAAGTGTTATGGGTGAAGAGTATACAAATGATTTAGAGAAAGCATTCTCACAAAAATGGATAGATATTTATCCTAATAAGAATAAACGTGGAGGAGCATATTCATCTGGATCATATGATACTTATCCATATGTACTTTTAAATTATCAAGGTAGACTTAATGATGTTTCAACTATTATCCATGAATTAGGTCATTCAATGCATAGTTATTATACTAGAAATAATCAACCATATCAGTATGGTAATTATCCAATTTTTGTTGCTGAAGTAGCTTCTACAGTAAATGAGATGCTACTAGCTAAGTATTTATTAAAAAATAGTGATGATAAATCTGTTAAATTAGCAGTTCTTAATCATCTATTAGAACTATTTAAAGCAACTATCTATCGTCAAGTAATGTTTGCAGAATTTGAGAAGTATGCATATGATTTAGTTGAAAATGATGATGTTATAACATCTGAAAAATTATGTAATAAATATTTAGAACTTAATAAAGAATATTTTGGTAAGAATGTGGTAGTAGATGAAGAAATAAAATATGAATGGGAAAAAGTACCACATTTCTATAGTGATTTTTATGTATATAAATATGCAACTGGATTATCAGCTGCATGTAAGATAGTAAATGGTATATTAAATCATGAAGATGGTGCCCTAGAAAACTATATAAAAATGCTTAAAAATGGTTGTCGTGAAAATCCATTAAATACATTAAAAATTGCTGGTGTTGATATGACTGATAAAGAGGTATATCAAAGTGCGATAGATATGTTTAATGATGCAATCGAAGAGTTTAAAGCATTATCAATAAAAAAATAGAAGTGATGTGATATTATGAATAAAAGAGATTATTATGAAGTCCTTGGTGTTAGTAAGGATGCTAGTGAATCTGAAATTAAAAGTGCTTTTAGAAAACTAGCTAAGAAATATCATCCTGATGTTTCTAAAGAAGAAAATGCAGCTGAAAAGTTTAAAGAAGCACAAGAAGCTTATGCTGTATTATCTGATAAAACTAAAAGACAACAGTATGATCAATTTGGTCATGCAGCATTTTCTAATGGTGGTGGTTCTGGTTTTGGTGGAGCTGCTGGATTTGATTTCTCTGACTTTGATTTTTCTGATATATTTGGTGATATATTTGGAGGAGGTTTTTCATCATTTGGTGGTGGAAGATCTAATAGTAATAGAAGAAGTAAAGGTAATGATACTTTAATGAGAATGACAATCACTTTTGAAGAAGCTGCTTTTGGTTGTACTAAAACAATAAATGTTGATACAACTGAAAATTGTTCTCATTGTAATGGTCATGGTGGAACTGGTGAAAAAACTTGTCCTAATTGTCATGGTAGTGGTACTGTAACTTCTGAACAAAGAACTATTTTTGGTTCATTTATGACTAGAACTACTTGCCCTAAATGTAATGGGAAAGGTGTTACATACGAAAAAACTTGTAAGTATTGCCATGGTAATGGTAAAGTAAGAGTTAATAAAGATATTAAAGTAAAAATACCTGCTGGAGTAGATGATGGAAATCAACTTCGAGTTGCAGGTAAAGGAGAAGCTGGAATAAATGGTGGACCTAATGGTGATTTATATCTAGAATTTAAAGTAAAAGAACACCCTATATTTGTTCGAAGTGGATCAGATATATATCTAACACTTCCTCTTACTATAACAGAAGCTGCATTAGGATGTAAAAAAGATGTTCCAACCTTACATGGAACTGTTAAAATGACTATTCCTGCTGGAAGTAATTCTAATGATAAACATCGTTTAAAAGGTAAAGGTATCGAAGATGTTCATACAGGTAGAATGGGAGATATGTATGTTATATTAGATGTAGTTATTCCTAAGAAACTTTCAAAAGAACAGAAAAAAATACTTACATCACTTGGTGCTACTAAGTTAGATGATGATAGTAAATTTAAAGAAATAAAAAAATATTTATAATGGAAAGGTTAATGTAAATCATTAACTTTTCTTTTTTTTACTTAACAAACTTAGTTTTTTTTAGTATAAT
>CAMOYX010000037.1 GCA_946630615.1 uncultured Mycoplasmatota bacterium | reverse complement strand
TTAATTAGGTTTATTTTTTGTTACTATGATATAATCAAATAGTAAGGTAGTGACTATATGAAGAATAAAAAAGTACTAATATTATCAGTATTAATAATACTAATAGCAATAGCAACCACTATAAGTATATCTTATGCTTACTGGGCCACTATAAAAACTTCTAAGGATAATATAATTACTTCTAGTTGCTTAAATATAGAATTTAAAAATATTACAAATGATATAAATCTTAATAGAACCTATCCAAAAAACTACCATAATTATGATAGTTTGGAAGCAAATGAAATACCAGGTACAATTTTTACAATTACAAATAATTGTGATAATGCAGTAGCTTACGAATTGAATTTAGATATGTTAGAAGGAACAGATTTAGACCCTGAATATATAAATTTTTATTATTATGGAGTTAATATAGGTGATGCTAGAATTGAATATACAGATAACTTAGAAGAATTAAATGAAAAATATGGTAACATAGTAGTTAATAAAGAACCATTTATTAACAGAGATAGATCTTTAATTAATTTAAGAAATGTATCTACAACAATTGATAACGCTATATATTCTAAAAACCTATACAAAGGGAAAATTAATGGAAATGAGAGCCATTTATACTATATTGAAGCAAGCTTAGATGGAAATATAGAGCAAGGTGAAGCAGAAAATAAAACATGGCTAAGTAAAATAGTAGTTAATTCAAAACCTTATGAACAAACAAAAGCATATCTAAAAGAAAATGTATTTAAAAATATTGATTATAAATCAAGAATTTATTATATTTATGAATCAGATAGTATAGATGAAAATAATCCTAATATTTTTGAAATATCTGAAGACGATAGTGAATATCCAGTATACGCATGGTACGCTGATGAACCAACTAGAGCACTTTTTTACTATACAGATGCTGACGAAATAGTTTTAACAAGTGATTCATTTGAAAACTATATTAACTTAAGATGGCTTGATTCACTTAAATTTAATACTTCAAAGATGACAACAATGGAAAGAATGTTTGCTTACTGTAAATACTTAAATGATTCATTAAATTTATCAAATTTTGATACAAGTAATGTTACAGATATGAGTATGATGTTCTACGATTGTGAAACTTTAACTTCTCTAGATTTATCAAACTTTGATACAAGTAAAGTAACAAATATGTATGGAATGTTTTCTAATTGTAATAGTTTGACTAATATTGATATATCTAACTTTAATACAAGTAATGTTATTTCAATGGGAAATATGTTTTATGGATGTAGTTCATTAAAAACACTTGATCTATCAAATTTTGATATTAGTAATCTACAGTATGCAGCAGGCATGTTTTTAAATTCTCATCTAGATGATATAAATTTGTCATCATTTATAGGACATACTTTTTCAACTATAGAATATGGTGAAGAAACCATTATTACTGATTATGAAATGCTATGCACACGAAGTAATAATCAGTTAAATCTACACGGATATGTTCCAAGTGAAAATGCAACTTATTGTCAACCAATAGTGGGCTAAAAATTCAAAAAACATTAATACAAAAAAGTAACTAAGTTATACTTCCAATTGATATTTTATATTAAAATTTGATAATTTCAAATTTAACAATATATAATTAAAGAGTTAAGTGCACATAATGTGTGCACTTAAGATTTTAATTAACTTAGCAAAAATAAACCTAATTAATTAGGTTTATTTTTTGTTACTATGATATACTTAAATAGTAGGGTGATAATATGAACACTAAGAAAAAGATAACTATACTATCAATATTAATATCATTAATACTAGTAGTAACAACTACAAGTATTACATATGCTATTTGGTCATCTAAACATGTTACTAGTTATAATATAGTTACATCAGGATGTCTTAATATTGAGTACAATGAACTATCTGATGAAATTAATATACAACGAATTGGACCAAGCGAGCCTAGTATAAAAGAAGATCCAGAGGCAGTTATTCCTGGCGTAAACCAAAATAGTAATATTAACGATGAAAACACATATTATTTATCTATAACTAATAAATGTGAAATAGTAACAGACTATGAGATAAATCTTGAAACTTTAAATGACTCTAACCTAGAAAGTAAGAATATACTTTTAGATGTTAAACAGGCATATTCAAGCATCTATGATTTAACATTTGAAGATTTTAAAGGAATACTTAACGATAATTATTTATATTATAAATATAATATTAAAGATATAGAAGAACCTTTAATATTAAATGATTTAGAAAATAGAACTCCAACAATAAGCAATGCCAGTAATTCTAAAAATGTATTTAACTATTCAATAAGTCCAAATAAAACTCATTACTTTGCATTTTCTTTATCACTTAATCCAAATATAGAAGATGGAGATGATGAAGAAAAAACATGGAAAGGTAAATTTATAGTTAACAGTACTCCATCAAAAGCAATTAAAGTATCATTTGATACAAATGGTGGAGAAATGGATATAACTGATAAACTAGTATACACAAATACAGAATATGGAAAACTTCCTAAACCTGAAAAAGAAGGCTATAACTTTAAGTATTGGTATCTAGATGATGATGAAACAAAAGGAATAAATGAAAGATCAGTAGTAAATAGCACAAGTGATTACACTCTAAAAGCAAAATATGTGGATAAAAATGAAAAAGCTACATTAAGGGAAAATGAATTTTATAAACATTTAACACAACACCCAATGGGATTTATAAAAGAAGATGATAAAGATTATAAAATAAATCTAATACCATTCGAAGGATATATGACGGAAGAAGAACAATGGAAAAGGTTTGGCTCTGCATGGGCAATATGGTCAGATGATACATATGAATGTGAAGACTATGGAGAATGTAGATATAATGTTCTATTCTTCATGGAAAGCAATTATGAAGGTGACGTTATAAATATGTATTATTACCAACCAAATACTAATATAGCTATATCAAAAGATAGATTCTGTGGAGCTAAGTCTTACTTAAGTCAAATGGAATTATATTATAGACATTTAAGAAAAATAGACTTATCAGGTATAGATACATCCCAAATGACAGATATGACTAACATGTTTAGGGATTGCGAATCACTTGAAGAAGTAGTTCTAACAGGAGTAGATAGTTCTAATGTTACTAGTATGGATTCTATGTTTATGAATTGTAAGAATTTAAAGGTCGCTGATTTACATGAATTAAAAGATGACAGCCTTGAATCAATTAGCAGTATGTTTGAAGGATGCACTTCACTTGAGAGAGTAGACTTAAGTGGCTTTAGTGGTAAACCACTAAACGATAACTATATGTTATGTGGTATAGAACACAACATTAATATAAAAGGGTACACTCCAAGTGAATCAGTATACTGTTTAAGTAATCCTGATTTAGATCAGTAAAAAGGTGATAATATGAATACTAAAAAGAAAATAACTTTACTATCAATACTAATATCACTAATACTAGTAGTAACAACTACTAGTATTACATATGCTATCTGGTCATCTAAACATGTTACTGAATCTAACATAGTGCAATCAGGATGTCTTAACATGGAATTTAAAGATATAACTGAATCTATGAACGGAGAAAGATTATCACCAGAAAAGTTTAGTTCCGGTTATGAATTTACAGTAACTAATACATGCACAACATCAGTAAACTATGAATTGAATATAGAAACTCTAGATAATAGTACAATTGATTTATCTGATTTATACTTATCGATAAGTGGATGGAATATACATAATAATAGAATAAATAATTCTAATGATGTAGAAGACTTTTTAGAAACTATTGAAACTATTCCAAGTTATGATTGGATTATAGACGCATTTGAAAAAGTATCTGAAATTGAAGAGGTAACTCCAACACTATCTAACGCTATTAAATCAAATAGAATTAGCAGAGGATTGTTAAAAAATAATGAATCACATTTTTATCAAATCTTTTCGTACTTAGATGATAGTTTAGAAAATGATGAAGGTGAAGAAAAAACATGGAGCTCTAAAATAACAGCTACAAGTACTCCTATAAAACAAGTAAAAGTATCTTTAGATCCAGACGGAGGAAATTTAGATTCTAATTATGTATATCTTACAGAAGGAGACAATTATAAAGACTTGCCAATACCTAAAAAGGAAGGATCTGTATTTGAATACTGGTACATAGATAACGATGAAACAAAATCTGTTGATGATAGATTAGTGATTAGTACAAACCATACGCTAAAGGCAAAATATAATACTAATAATATTGAATCAATACTAGATTACAATAGTTTTGACTATATATTTGACTATGACATTGAAGGAATAGAATCAATTGAACCATATAAAAACAGTCCAACAATAAGAGCACTAGAAAATGCAATAAACATATCAATGGATACAGTACCTACATATATGTGGGTAGAAAATAATAAATTATACTATTATTCAAATGCAGATAAGATTTATATGCTAAAAGAAGAATTCAATGGGTCACGTGATGGAAGCTATACCCCATATAAAGATGTAAAAAATATAGATTTAAGTGGTATAGATACTAGTAAAGTGACTAATATGTATGAAATGTTCTCATTTCTTGAAAACTTAGAAACAATAAATCTAAGTAATTTTAACACTTCAAATGTAACTACAATGGAATTAATGTTCTATTATTGTAAAAAAATAAAAGTACTTGATTTATCAAGCTTTGATACAAGTAATGTTACAGATATGCGTTCTATGTTTGCAAGCTGTGATAGTCTAGAAATAATTAACCTTTCAAGTTTTAATACTTCAAAAGTTACAAATATGGAAACAATGTTCTCAGGATGTGATAATCTAAAAGAATTAGATTTAACAAGTTTTAATCTATCAAATATAAATAATATAAGATATATATTTGAAGATTCTCCATTACTAAGTAAAGTAATATTTAATGGAACAACATATGATAGTATTAATGATGTAAAAATGCTATGCGGTACAAGAGATGATTTAGAGATTATTGGATATACACCAACCTCAAATGCATATGCATGTTCAATGTAAAGTAAACCTTTAGGTTTACTTTTATTTTTGTTACAATTAAAAAGTAGGGTGATAATATGAATACTAAGAAAAAAATAACAGTACTATCAATACTAATAGCATTAATACTAGTAGTAACAACTACTAGTGTTACTTTTGCTATATGGTCATCTAAACATATTAGTAATGCTAATGTAATTAGTTCTAGTTGTATTAATATTGAATTTAAAGACTTAACTAATGAAATAACACTAAATAATGCATATCCTATGACAGGTTTAGATTTTTCTAATAACGAACAAGACTATTATGCATTTGTTGTCACAAATAAATGTGATTCAGTTGTTAGTTATAGTTTGAATTTAGAAACTCTTGAAGGCTCGGAAATTGAATCTGATAAATTAAAGATAGTTTTAGATGGATTTAATATTGGAGAAATAAATGCTGATAGTTTCGAAGAATATATGAATGAATCAGAAAGAGTTATTAATGAATCTATCTCAAACGGGACATATGAAAGCTTGAATATTGTTAATTTTCCTGAAGAACGTATAATAATGGATAATGGCTATTATCGATATTTACCAGTCGCTTCATTAAGTTACTTTTCAGATACTGCTCCTACATTAGATAATACAATTTATTCTAAAAATCTAAATAACTATGTAATAAAGCCACATGAAACTCATATGTATGATATGTCAATGTATTTAAGTGAAGATGTAGGACCAGGAGAGGTTCAAAATAAAACTTGGATTGGTAAAATAACTATTAATAGCACTATAGCTTCACCAATTAAAGTTTCATTTGATAGTGATGGAGGAGAATTAGACGTATCTAATAAAATAGTAAGTACAGGAGAATCATACGGAGAACTTCCAAAACCTACAAAAGAAGGTTATGTATTTAAATATTGGTATTTAGATAATGATGAATCTAAAGGAATAAATGAAGATTCCATTGTTTATAATACTAGTAATCATACGCTAAAAGCAAAATACGTTAGTAAAGATACTAGAGCTATTTTACAAGGTTATACTTTTAATGTTCTATTAAACACAGATGATATTTTGGATATTAATATTACAGAAGATACAGTAATAAAACTTCTTCCATTTGAAGGTTCTTTCTCACACGAATCTGAAATGCATGATAAATTTGACAAAATAATTTATTACAATTCAGAAAACACATATGAAACTGAATGTACTGGACTTAATTGCAATAGAACAGGTAAATATAAGATTTATATATTTAGGGAATACGATAGTATAAATAATATAGTAAATCTTTACTACTGGTGCCCAAATGCAAATATAGCAATTACATTAGATAGATTTGGAGTATCAGCAAGTAGCAGCTTAGACACATATCACTATTACAAAAATTTAAAAAAAGTAGATTTATCCGGAATAGACACATCTCTAATGACTTATATGAGTTATATGTTTTATGGATGTGAATCACTAGAAGAAGTTATACTAGATGGAATAGATACATCAAATGTAACTGAAATGGAATATATGTTTGAAGATTGTAAAAAATTAAAATATTTAGATTTATCAAATTTTGTAACTAATAATGTAGAAGATATGACATCAATGTTCTTAAACTGCTCATCACTAAAAACTATTAATCTATCAAGTTTTGATACAACATATGTTAATAGCATGGAAGATATGTTTAAAAACTGCACTAGCTTAGAAAAAATAGATTTAAGTAGCTTTAAGGATGATTCACTAAATACCATTGAGTCAATGTTTGAAGGATGTACAAGCTTAAAAGAAATAAATCTTAGTGGATTCTCCGGTGAAAGAATATTTGATAATCATATGTTATGTGATACTAATATAGATAATATAATAGGCTATCCACCAAGTGACAGAGCATATTCATGTATGGAAGACAATCCAATTGTTCCTTTATATTAAAATTGATAATTTCAAATTTAACAATATATAATTAAAGAGTTAAGTGCATATAATGTGTG
>CAMOYX010000036.1 GCA_946630615.1 uncultured Mycoplasmatota bacterium | reverse complement strand
ATTATTAAATCCTTCACTACTATATCTTACTTCTCCACCTAAGTTAGGTGCAGAACTTCCTCCTGACACACTACTGTTAAAGAATGGTCTTGCATTATCTTTTACTTCACTTACTCCACCATTTAAACCAACTGTAGAGCTACCTACACTATTACCTTTATGCAACATAGTAGATGCAATTGCAATTCCACCTACGCCTATTGCACCACCAACTAAAGAAGCTGAAGCCACTTTTAAGTTATGAGGACTTATATTAAATCCATTAGCACTACTATTAACTCCAGATGTGCTACCAACACTCGCTCCTACTCCATTAATATTACTATTAATCCCATTAACATTAAAATCTCCTACACCATTAACATTAATTCCATTTGTATTAATACTAGAGTTAATTCCATTTAAACTTAAATCTCCTACGGAAGATATATTACTTCCATTAACACCTACATTACCAATTGATAAATTAGAGTTAATACTCCCAACATTACCAATACTAAGTAAACTATTATCAATACTACCTATACTAGTACCAGTAATTCCTTCTAAACTATTAATAGAATCAATACTATTTATTCCCATAAATCCATTATTAATACCATTAATACTTCCATTAAATCCATTAATAGAATCAAAACTATTTACTCCATCAAACGCTATAGCAGAACCAATTGAAGCTAAACCAGTAAGCGAATTAATACCTTCAACTGATATAGCATTTGTATTAATACTATTAAATCCTAAATTACTATTTAATGAAGTAATAGAACCAATACTACCTACTCCATTAACACCAGTTAAATTAAATACCAGATTATTAATATCATCTAAACTCATATTTTCGATTGCAGATAAATCAATATCCAAATCATCTAAATCTATTTCTAAATCTTCAAAGAAACTAGAAATATCTAAATCCGGAAAAGCATCTTTAAATAAAGTACTACCATCTAATCCTTGATCAAATAAACTATTATATAATTGATTACCATATGGATTATAATAACCAGTTTGATTATTAGCATAAGCATTATTAGCATTATTTCTAACTCCAGATGAAGCACTCTTAATCTTACTAACATTTAAAGCTTTAATAATATCTTTAGTTTCATCTAATTCTTTTAAATTAGAAAACTCTGAATTTAATTCATTTTCTAAACTAGTTAAATCAGTTTTAAAATCTAATAAAAAATCAGTAATTTTATCATAACCATCTAATACATCTTTAACTTCACTACTAATAGAACTAACTGCAGAAGAAAATAAACCATTACTAGCGTCATTTAATACATTTAACTTACTACTAATAGTATTATCAAAATTATTTCTAGTTGTTTTAATTTTATTTATGTCACTAGATAAAGCATCTAAATCAACTTTGAAATTCATTAGTAATCACCTACAATCGATTTAATGCGTGTTTCTAGTTGATCACATCTACTCTTATAATTTAAATAAACCCTTTCATAATAATCAGCATCACTATCATCATCTTTATTTAGTTCTCTTTGCCATCTTTTATAAGCACTCTTAGCACTACTATAAGTATTCTTGTAATTAGTTATTAATGCTGGCACAGTTCTATATTTATTAATCTTAATAGCTATTTTATTCTTTTTTACCATTAAGTTTCTCATAGCAAGTATAGGAGGTCTCATACTAGCGGTAAAATACTTACCATTATCATTTAAATTATTAATAATTTCGTTATCACTATTTCTATCATTTAAAGCAGTAATAAGTCCTTCTATTGCAGCTTCTATATTAGAAGAATTTACTCCTTCAAAAGCATTAGCAAACATATTACCACTTCCTATCTATCTCGGTATTAACTTTATTTAATCCTGCAAAAGCTTTTTCAAGAACAGATTCAATTTGTCTTTCAGTAGCTTTAGAGTTTTCTATAACTACATTTATATATTCTCTTATATTTGTAATAGATTCTAATAATTCATCACTATGTTTATACATATTATTAAATCTAGTATTTAAAGTCTTAAATTCTAAACCTTCTAATGTTTGTAAAGCACTACTAGCAGTATTTAAATTTGTTACTACTTTAGTCATCTTATCATAACAAGAAAAATACTTATCTCTTAAGTTTTCTAAAGCTTCTGTATCTAATGAAATTGTTTCACTTGCCATATTAAACACCTATACTTCTAGTAGAATATGCAGAATCTAATGTTCTATATTTACTCTTTGCATTATTAAGTGCATCACTATACTTTTTTAATTCTTCTGAATATTTAGTTAATATTTCATGGTAATCTTTTTCCAATGCAGTTTTAAATTCTTTAGCACCAACCTTAGTCCAAACACTGTCTATAGTAGAAGTATAAGAATCTAAGTCTCTTACAATACCCTTAAGCCCTTCACTTGCTTCATTTAAAGCCCTAATAGCACTTTCAAGTTTTGACATATCAATATTTACAACCGCCATAAGCACCATCCTAACTAAAAAAATGATATCATTTTATTAAAATAATATCAATTTTTTACCATTATTTATATTTGATTTTTTTAAACTTAAACTTGGATCAAAAAATCCTCCAGCTTCACTGTCAAATAATGCTACATGATAATCTTTAGGAAATACCCCATTAGTTATCTCATTAATACTATTAACTAGCATTACTATAATATCTGCTACACATTTGTTAGGAGGTAAAAAGATTTCATAAGTCTTATCCATCTTAAGTACATATACTTCAACTAATACTTTATTCATCTTTTCTCCCCTTCTAACAATTTAACACATGTAGCTACTCCCCTTACTATTACATAACCAAATGTATATGGTATGTCTTCATATAGACTTCTTGGTGTCTTAGATAACTTAATTAAGTATTGATCAGCAACACCTGGGCCAACAAAGATACCTTGGTTATTTGCTGTATAGTTCTTATAGAAGTTATCATATTCATGTTTCTTAATTTCAGCTACACCATCTATAGCAATAACAGTTAAAGCTTTTAGTTCATTACCAAGTTTTAATACTTCTTCAAATTCCATTGGATTAATCTTAGAAGCAAAACTATCTAATCCATTAATAACTAATGTTACATGCATGTATTCAGAAAGTCTCTTTGGATCTGAACCACTACTTACATAATCATTATATAGCTTAGTTAAATATTCATTAAGGCCAGATATAATCTTAGGAAAATCAGCTTGATATAAATGTTCAGCATCTCTAGCTTCTAAATTAAGTAAAGGATCTGCAACAAATAACATGTTATTTGGTAAAGATCCAAGTGATTCAATTAAACCTCTAATAAATGGTTTAGAACTTTCTATATCAGTAGATGTTACAACATGCATAACTTGATTAGATAAGTTATAATTAGCAAATCCTAAAGATTCTTTTTCTATACCTACTACTAAGTTATTTAATGAACTTGTAACATTTAATTCTCTAAAGAATACATTATCTGGTAATACAGGTATTCTTCCAGCTCTAGCTTTATACTTACTAGCTAACTTATTAGATATATCTCTTATGTAATCAGTTAAATTATCTGTTTCATATGCATATGCAGTTTGGAACTCTAAAGGTACACCAGAAATAATAGTTAAACCTCTACCAAACTTTTCACTTGGCACCATTCTACGCACATTACCTAGTACTGATGAATACTCATCACTATTATTCATTTGTAAACAATAAATAGATTTGAAGTTTTGATTAATTCTTAATCTAACACTATTAGATGAACTTCCTGTAATTACAAAGTAAATACCATACTTAGAACAATCTCTTGTAACAGTACTCATAATTTCATCATAATTTGGATATAACTCTTTAAAGTTATCATAGTTATTAATACAAATAACTATATTAGAAACTTTCTTATCGCTAGCTTTAATATAATCATTATAATTACCACCGTAAGATACAAAAGCTCTCTTTCTTTCTTCAATTAAAGTATTTACCATCTTAAATAAATTAACAACTTTATCTGTATCAGAAGAAAGAATTACATCACCGACATGTGGAGCCATTTGATAGTTAATAAGTGTCTCAGCTCCAAAATCCATTATATAGAAGTTAACTTCACTTGGAGTATGATTAATAATAGTAGAATAAATAAATGTCATTAAGAAATTTTCCTTACCACTACCAGCACTACCATAAATAAGTGCGCTACCTTCATCACTTAAGTTAATAGATAAAGCACCTTGTTTTTGCTCAGAAGGATAATCATATTCACCTACTATAGAATCAATCTTATATGGAGTTGGCTTATAATCATATTTCTTTTCTAAACCAAGTACATATAATTTTTCTTCTAAACTTGGTAGCCAAAGATCTCTTGTAGATATATTTAGTTTTTTAGAAGAATCACAAATATATTTTAATATAGCAGGTAATTCTTCTCCCTTTAACATAGCTTTAGTAGCTTCATTAACTTGTTCTATACTTCTTACTGTTTCACCTAAATTATTAATATAATCTAAAGAATCATCAATTTGCTTCTTTCTCTCATCCATCTCATAATATGGAGCACCACACCATGCAGATTGACCCATTGCAAAAAATTCATTATAACCAACTTGTAAGTAGAATCTACCTACATTAGATAAAGCAGCTGCATCAGGAACTTTAATCATATCCATTGAGTCACTTCTATCTTGTACCTTTAAACATACTCTAAACTTAGAGTTTGACCAAATCTGTGCATCAACTACACCACTTGGTTTTTGAGTAGCAAGTATTAAGTGTACACCAAGTGAACGACCAATTCTAGCAGTAGAAATTAACTCATTCATAAAGTCTGGTTGTTGACTCTTTAACTCTGCAAACTCATCTGAAATTATAAATAGATGAGGTATAGGTTCTTTAATAACTCCCTTATGATATAACTTTTGATATTTATAAATATCTATAGTTGACTCATTAGTCTCTTCTCTAGCTTTATTAAATAATTCTTGTCTTCTTCTAAGCTCTGAATTAATAGAAGCTAAACTTCTATTAATTTCAGATTTATCTAAGTTTGTTATTGTACCAGCTAGATGTGGTAATTTAATGCCTAATTCCTTATTTTGGAAAGCTAAGGCTAACCCACCACCTTTGTAGTCTATTAACACAAAGTTAACATCATCTGGTCTATAGTTTAAAGCCATAGATAAAATATAAGTAATAATAAATTCTGATTTACCTGAACCAGTCATACCAGCTATTAAACCGTGTGGACCATGTGCTTTTTCATGTAAATCTAAATAGAACTTATTACCATTACCATCAACACCTATTGGAGCAGCTAAACTATCCACTGAATTAGCTTCTTGCCATCTATTTAAGATATTTAATTGTTCTACTCTACCAGCGTTATACATCTCTAAGAATGATATAGACTTAGGTAGACCTCCACCTCTAACACTATTAAACTGAATTGGAATATTTTCTAATACTCTATAAACAGGAGTTAAGCTTTTAGTTAAAAACTCAGCTCTAAATGATTGTTGTTTATCTTCAGATAACTCATTTTCAAGTATTCCAGATACTTCTTGATCAACATTAATAAATGAATTACATTCATTAGGTAAACCCATTAATCTTCTATTAATAATTAAGAAACTAAATCCAACATTAGAACCATTCATAGCACTATGAATAAATGGATAATCTCTTACTGATTCAAAATCATCAGTAATGACTAAATAATAAGGTAAGTATTTTCTATAATCATTATCTCTTCCATTATCATTATTTCTTCTAAATTCTAATATAGTATTTAACTCATTACATACTTTAAATTTTTCTTCTGTAGTCTCAGCATAATATCTAAAACTTCTATCATTATTCCATACATAAGGAGTCATCTTAAGATCTTCCCATTTAGATTTTTCATTCTTGTTAGTAAGAACTACTACTTTTAAATCTTCATAACTATGGAAAGTAAATAATTGTAACAATATATTATTAAAGAATGGTTGTATTAACTCTTCTTTTCCTAATATAGCAGTAATATTCTTTTTAACAAAAGAATAATTAACTGGAGAGTTCTTTAGTAACTTAGGTTCATCATAAAGTTTATTTAATTCTTCTCTTAAATCATCACTAGCTAGGGAAAAATGTTCTTCAGGAATATTAAAATCAATAAGAGCAGGAATATCACCTACACCTAAGTGTACTTGTAAGAAATCATCATGATCTATTTTTCTTTCCCAAAGATTTCTTCTATGAT
Source organism: uncultured Mycoplasmatota bacterium (assembly GCA_946630615.1). Lineage (GTDB taxonomy): Bacteria > Bacillota_I > Bacilli_A > RF39 > UBA660 > Ventrenecus. Next base: position 1,049 of record CAMOYX010000036.1, on the reverse strand, counting down.
GAGCAATAATATCTACACATTGTTCTAAAGAAACAGAATTCTCTTTTAATTTTTGTTCTTGAATAGCTATTATATTAGCTATTTGTTTTCTCTTATTATTTAAATATTCTGTATAAGCCTTACGTCTAAACTTTTCTTTTTTCTTTTGTCTCTTCTTATTATAAATTCTACTAGCAGTAGGTATAACAAGCATTGTACAAAGCATTGCTATACCCATGACTAAAGATATTACTGTAGAGCTATCCAAAACACCAGACGTTAAAGCTCTAGAAATAGTATTAAATAAAGTAAACATAGAAGTCATACCCATTAAAAGCATGCTTCCACCTTGTAATAAAAATGGTATTTCTTCAGGCATTCCACCAGATGGTGGTGGATCAATTCCAACCTTTACTCTTCTAATAATATTTCTAAATCTAGGAGATCTATAAAAATAATCTTCTTTATTAAATATAGATATATCATCTAAATTACCTGTAGTAGATTCACTTACTAATGGAATAGATAATTCCTTAACACTTGAATTAGTAATTCTTATTTGTCCATCCGGATTAGATATGGATATATATCCACCCATAGCTACTATTTCAAGTCCATCTACAAATATATAATCTCCATTAACTAGTTCTTTAGAACTAGTTAATATTCCATTTATATACATTCTATTAGATGCTACTACTAATCTTCCGTTTTGTTTAACAAATTGAATTAACCCTTTAGTAAAATCACTAAAAGAAATATCATCTGAAGCATCTCCAATATTAAATCTATCTAAAGTACTAATATTATATAATTTAAAACTATTTGTATAAGAAGGAAGTGTATAAAAAGTTAATCCTTTATATGTATATAACTTATATTCTGATAATGTAACAATATTACCAGTTTCATCTTTATATACCCATACACCTTGCATAGAGTAAACATTTAAATAATTAACTAATACTCCATCTTCTTCATAAGTAACCCAATAGTTACCATCAGTAATTGCTGGTAAGTGATATACCTGATATGATGTTTTGTCTAAATTAAATACAAGTATTCTCATA
>CAMOYX010000035.1 GCA_946630615.1 uncultured Mycoplasmatota bacterium | reverse complement strand
ATAAAAGAAAACCACCTAACTCAGCAATGATTTAGGTGGAGCAAAAAATATGGCAACACTCAATAGTGCAAATAATCAAGTGTTCCTTTTATATGCAAGTTTACTTGCTAACTAAATAGTAATATAAAAAGGAACTTTTTTCAAGTTCCTTTAACAATCTAAATATGGGGTGGAATGTGGGGCTCGAACCCACGAAATGCTAGTTCCACAGACTAGTGTGTTAACCGACTTCACCAATTCCACCAGTACACGGTTGTTCTTTTGTATATTAACAAATTCTTGTTTAATATGCAAGCATATATTATAATTTATATTGTAAAAGAAGGTGAAAAGAAATGAATGAAGAAGTATTAGAATATAAGATGAATGGTATATTAGATACTATAGGTGATTTCTTTTCAAATATATGGGATAGTATAAATGGAGTACTACTTAACTATATGGACCAAAATACTGTATATGTATTTGTTGGTGCTTTGGTATTAATAGTTGGGTTATTTGTAATACTTGCTTTTATTAATAGAGATGCTAAGTAGCATCTTTTTTAATGCTTTTAACTAATTTTAAATATGGTATAATAAGGAGTGATTTAGTGAGGTGCTTTTTATGGATGAAGTAACTAATGAAATACACTCTGTAGTAACTAGTGAAGACTTTGAAAAAGGGCTTTCTTATGATGAAGATATGATTACGCCTTTAACAGCTATTTCTATTCCTGATGGTAAGAAGTTTAATTTTTTTGTTGAAAGTCAAAAGTACTATGATAAGTATCAAGTTGATATAGTGTCTGATGGACTTAAGATTATATCTACTTTTTGTACATGTCCTAAGTATAATATAGATCATAGTTGTAAACATATAGCAGCTACTTTAATATCTTATTCTAATAAGATATTCTATAAGCCTAGTAATACTCAGATTAAATTTAAGAGTAATTTATTATTAAGTGAAATTGCTAATTTATTTAATGAAGAACCATTTAGAAAAGAAAGAGTTAATTTAAGAGTATATTTAAATATATCTTCTAGTTATTATGGTACCTATGCTACTTTAAAATTAAAGATTGGATTAAATAAGTTATATGCTTTAATTCCAAAGTTTCCTGCTTTTTATAAAGTATTAGAACATGATGAAGAGTTCTCGTTTGGTAAAGACTTTGTGTATGATCCAAGTTTTATGTACTTATCGGATAAAGATATTAGTTTAATTAAATACATTAATGAAATTCGAAAGCATTGTTTTTATGATTCAGCTGTTATAAAGATTAATGATGATATTATTAAATATATTATTAAAAATTATAAAGAGTATTTATATGATGAAGATAGTGAATCAAAAATAGAATATGTAGAAGGTTTTCCTGTTGAGATATCTTTAAAGAAAGATTTAACTGATTATGTTTTAACATTTAAAGATGAATATAATAATATTGATAAGTATACAGATGATTGTGAATATATGTATAAAGATAAGACTATATATCACTTAGATAAAAATATGCAAATATTACTTAGAAGAGTAATAGATGATGATATATTAGAACTTAAGTTTAGTGAAGAAGAACTACCTATATTCCAAAAGGGTGTATTAAGAATAGTTAAGAATAATTTAAAAATAGATGATAATGTAGATTTAGTAGTAGATACTAAACCATTAGTAAGATTTTATTTTGATTTAAACTTAGATGATATAGAGTGTGTTCCTAAGTTTATTTATCAAAGTGAAGAAGTTAGTTACTTTGAAAATAGAATAGATATTTTAAGAAATATAGATTATGAAAATGAAGTAACATCTATCCTATATGATTATGGCTTTCATAAAGATCAAGAATTATTCTATTTACAAGAATTAGATTTAATGGCAGATTTCATGGACACAGGAATTGATGAGATATCAAGTAAGTATCAAGTGTTTACAAGTGAAAGATTAAAGGGTTTATCAATACTTAAGAATAGTAGTGTTAATGCACACTTCCATTTAGGGTCTGATAATATATTAAGATATGACTTCTCATTAGATGGTGTATCAGATGATGAAATATTTAGTTTATTATCTACTTTAAAAACTAAACAAAAATATTATAGATTAAAGTCAGGTAATATAATTGACTTACAAAGCAAAGGAATAAGAGACTTAGCTAATTTATCTAGTGATCTAGAAATAGAATCACCAACTGGTGAAATACCAAAGTATAGAGCTTTATATTTGGATTCTGTTAGGGAATCTAAGTATGATATAGTTAGTACAGATAGTTTATTTGATAAATTTATTAATGATTTTAAAAAGTATAAGAATGTAGAAATCACATTTAGTAAAGATGAACTAGCTAACTTAAGAGATTATCAAATTGATGGTGTTAAGTGGCTTTATACAATATATAAGTGTGGATTTGGTGGAATACTTGCAGATGAAATGGGCTTAGGTAAGTCAATGCAAACTTTATACTTTATAAGACAAGTCTTAAAAGAAAATATGAATAGTAAAGTATTAATAATAGCTCCAACATCTTTAATCTATAACTGGGAAAATGAAATACATAAGTGGTGTCCTGAGATAAGTTATCAAATACTTACTTCATTTAAAGAAGAAAGACATAAGGCTTTAGAAGAATTTGATAAAACTATTTATATTACAAGTTATGGTACTTTAAGAGAAGATGTAGATTATTATAAAGAAAAAGAGTTTGATGTATGCATTATAGATGAAGCTCAAAATATAAAGAATCCAGCTAGTGGTATATCACATTCTGTTAAGAATATTAAATCTAGTTTTAAACTTGCTTTAACAGGTACTCCTATTGAAAACTCTATTATTGAGTTATGGAGTATATTTGACTTTGTAATGCCAGGGTTCTTATCTAGTCAAAAACACTTCCAAGAAAAATATAAGTTTAATGACTTTAATGATGAAGTAAGTGATATGCTAAGTCATTTAAAAAGACAAGTTAAACCATTTATACTTAGAAGAAAGAAAAGTGATGTAACTAAGGAGTTACCACCTAAATTAGAAACTAATATATTTATTGATTTAGATGAGAAAGAAAAAGCTTTATATGCTGCTGAGGTTAAGGCATGTAAGTTACAAATGGAAGAATTAATGAGAAATGGTGGATTTAATAAGAATAAGATTATGATACTTAGCTTACTTACTAGACTTAGACAAATGTGTATTGATCCAAGTATTATTTATCCTTCATATAAAGATCAATCATCTAAGATTAATGAATTAATTAAACTTATTAATGAATCTGTTTCAAATGGACATAAGATTTTGTTATTTACAAGCTTTAAAAGAGCTTTAGATATAGTTAAAGAAAGATTAGATAACGAGTCAATAACTTCATATACAATAGCTGGAGATGTATCAAGTAAGAAAAGACAAATGCTTGTTGATGCGTTTAATAAAGATAAGACTAATGTATTTCTTATAATGCTTAAAAGTGGTGGTGTAGGGTTAAATCTTACTAGTGCTGATGTTGTTATACACTTAGACTTGTGGTGGAATCCTCAAGCAGAGAATCAAGCTACTGATAGAACTCATAGAATTGGTCAAACAAAGACTGTAGAAGTAGTTAAGTTAGTATGTAAAGGTACAGTAGAAGAAAAGATACTTGCTTTACAAGAAAAGAAAAAGAAACTTGCAGATACTTTAATAGATAATGATTTATCAGATAATGTTTTAAATACTTTATCTGAAGATGATATTAAAGATTTACTAGCTTATCATAATAAGGAGAGAGTATGAACAAAGAAGAATTAGAAAGTGAATTACTTAAAACATTATCTGGTAATAGTCTTAATAAGGTAAATGATAAAGTTTACCTTACTAATTATCAGATAGATATGTTAAATAAATATAAGATACCTTATAAGAATGCTAATAGCATTACTGAAATACTATTTTATTTAAATGAAATAGATGATGAAGATGCAGATGAAGAGTTTGAAACACTTGCAAGAGAATTACAAGAAAGAGCATATTATAATGAAACTCATAAATAATAGTATGTTAAAATAATTATAGGTGAAAAGATGAATTTAAATAGATTAATAAATATAAAAGATACTAATATTTATATAAGAAAATATGAAATGGATATTTTAGATTCTTATAAAATAGATTATTTAAAATGTAATAGTTATTCAGATTTAGAAAGTCTTATTAAGGATAAGTTATCTTTAAATCCAGGTGATAATAGATTAAGAGGATTATTAAATGATATTTTTAGTTTAAATAGTAATTTAGTTGGACTTGTAAAGGAAGTTAAAAAATATTATTTATTTGATAATACATATACTTATATAAAAGGTGATATAGGTTTAACTTTTTATCAGAAGTTTATACTTGATGCTTATAAAGTTAATTATAAGGATTTAGATAGCTTTAATAGTTTAAAAGAATTATTAATTGATATTACTAATCAAGATAGTCCAATTGAGTTATTAGATGTAGCAAATAGCATTAATAAGTATGTTGAAGAATTAGAAGTCTAAGGACTTCTTTTTCTTTAAAAATAACTGTTAATTATGTATAATTAACAGGAATAAAATGTTTTGAGGTGAAAACTATGAAAACAATTCTTATAACAGGAGCTTCTTCTGGGTTAGGCATAGAATTATCTAAGTATTTACTTAATGCTAATTATAAACTAGTTATGACTTATTTTAATAATGATAAGGAAGTAAATGATTTAGTTAATAAATATAAAGATTCTATTAGTTATAAATTAGATATTACTAAAGAAGATGAAGTTAAAGCTTTAAAAGAATATTTAGATTCTAAGAATATTAAAATTGATGGAATAGTAAATAATATAGGTATTGATAATGTTTCTCCATTTATGGATAAACATGAAGAATCATTTATAAAATTATTTAAAGTAAATACTTTAGGAGCTTTTTATATATATAAGTATTTTGGAAGTGAAATAAACAATATATCAGGTCATGTAGTAGATATATCAAGTGATAATGTATTAGATAATTATGAAGATATAACTTTAGAGTATGATATATCTAAAGCAGGACTTTTAATGCTTACTAAGGAAATGGTAAGAAAATATAATAAAGCACATATAAATACTATATGTTTTGGATGGTTAGACACTAAACAAAATAATATAGATGAAGATGCTAAGAAATTTTATAAATTTGTTTCTTTTGAAGATGCATCAAAATCAATTGAAGAGTTATTAAATACAGAAGAAAGTGGAAAGGTAATGGTAGTTAGATGATAGGTATTAGTGATAAGACATATAAATTATATCTTGAGGCATTAGAAAACTTAGGCGACGAGTTTAAGAAAATAGATGATATTAGAATGTATAATACTAATAAAGTATTAAATGCTTTTTGGAATAACAATGTATGTGAAACTGATTTTAATAGTACTACAGGATATGGTTATAATGACCAAGGAAGAGACACAATAGAAAAAGTTTATGCTGAGATATTTAAATCAGAAAGTGCATTAGTACGTAATCAAATAATATCAGGTAGTCATGCACTTGCTAAAACTTTATTTGGGTTATTAAGACCAGGTGATTTACTTCTTGCAATAAGTGGTAGGCCATACGATACTTTACATGAAGTAATTGGTATTAAAGAGAATAAGAGTTCACTTAAAAGCTTTGGAGTTAAATACGATGAAATTGATTTAGTTAATAATGATTTTGATTATGAAAGAATAAAAGATTATTTATTAAATAATAAAGTTAAAGTTATACATATTCAAAGAAGTAGAGGATACTCAACTAGAGATGCTATAGATATTAATAAAGTAGAAAAAGTATGTAAATTAATTAAAGATGTATCTAGTGAATCTATAATAATGGTTGATAATTGTTATTGTGAATTAGTTACTACAAAAGAACCTATTGAAGTTGGAGCAGATATTTGCGTAGGATCTTTAATTAAAAACCTTGGTGCAGGTATAGCACCAAATGGAGGATACGTTGTAGGTAAGAAGAAATTAGTAGAGTTAGTTGCTGAAGCACTTACTTTGCCAGGAGAAGGATCTGAAGTTGGTCCAACACTTGGAGCTAATAAGAGTTTCTTACAAGGATTGTTCTTAGCACCTCAAGTAGTTACTAATGCTTTAAAGATTGGAATTGTGACAAGTTATATGATGGAAAAGCTTGGCTATAAGGTAAGTCCAAAGTATAATGATAGTAGGACTGATATAGTTACTACTATAGAATTTGGAAACAGTAAGGATTTAATAGATTTCTGTACTGGTATTCAAAGTGGTAGTCCAGTTGATTCTAATGCACTTACAATTCCTGTTGATATGCCAGGTTATGATAATAAAGTTATTATGGCTGCAGGAGCTTTTACTCAAGGGTCATCTATTGAGTTATCTTGTGATGGGCCAATAAGAGAACCATATATTGCATACTTACAAGGTGGTTTAACTTATGAGTCTGGTGTTATTGGAGTATTAAAAGCAATTGATAAAATAATTAGAAAAGAGGAATAATATATGCCAGAAGAATTTTATATTGATACTGAAGATGGATCTAAGAAATGTAGAATTATAACTAGTTTATATTCTGAGAAGAGAAAACATCATTATTTAATATATGAATATATTGATGAACCAAGTGAAAATATCTTTGTTAGTATTTATAATCCTGATTCTGAAACTGATAATGAATTAGAAGATGTTTTAGGAGAAGAATTAGAAGAAGTAAAAGTATTACTTGATGATTTTGTGAAAGATAGTGATGAAGATGAAATATAAGGATTTAAAAGAGGAAGACAAATTAAGTAGAAGTATAATTAATGCTTTAGCTAGTATTTCTTATGTTAGAGATATTTCTGAAGTTAAGATTGATACTAGTAAAAGAGAAATTATTGTTCCAAATTTAAGTGGTAAAAAGAAATATGTGTATGATGTTAAAGAAGTAGATAAACATAAACTAGTAATGTTTTTTCAAAAGAAGATTGCTAGAGGTAAAGATGAAGATCTAACATATATTGTTTACAATAATTTAAAAACTGGTGAACTTTCTAAAATTAAATCTAAGAGACGTTTAGTTAGTGTACCTGTTAAGAGAAGTGTATTACCAATTGGAACTAGAGATGGTTTAAATCTTATTCATGATTCAATTAAAAAAGCATCTTTTCATATAGGACTTGTAGAAGCTAATCAAAAAAAAACAGGAAAAAAGAAAAGTAACAATTATAAAAAATTATTAGCTGCTGTAGGTCTTGCTGCAACAGTAAGTGCAGGCGCTGGTTCATTAGCTAATAATGCTAAGGCTTTAGCTACTTCTAAGATGGAAGTTAATTTGGATGATGTAAAAAGAGGAGATAGT
>CAMOYX010000034.1 GCA_946630615.1 uncultured Mycoplasmatota bacterium | reverse complement strand
TTGATGTTCCAACTACCATAGAAGTTGTAGCTTTAGTTGAACCATTATACCAACCATTAAAGTTGTAATGTGCTCTAGTTGGATTTCCTGGGAAGAAGTTAGAATAACTTGTTCCAGGTAGTACTGTCTTAGTTACTCCACCAGAACCACCATTTGGATTAAACTTAACTGTTACAGCACTAATAGTTTTAGAGTACTCAGCACTTACACCACCTAAACTATCTGTAATTCTTACTTTAACAGTATGACTAGCGTACATATTAACACCAGTAAATGTTCTTGTTAAAGAAGAACCATTATTTACATATGAACCACTATCTAATTTCATCTCTACTTTAGAAATACTTGAATTAGTAGCTTTACCAATAACAGTAACTTTAAGTGATCCATTAGTATGAGATAAAGTAACACCTGTTACTGTAGGACAAGCATTAGTATTACAATTTTGAGTTTGTTCTACTCCAGCCTTACAAACTTTAGTATCATCCCATTTTGACATTACAGTATAAGTTCTCTTTTGTGTACCAGTTCCACATGTCTTTGTACATGTACTCCAACTTGTATAAGTGTCTTTTTGATTACCAGAGCCACAACAGTTCGGATGATCACAAGACTTATCTACTGTTCTTGTATTACATTGAACTGAGCTAAAGTATTTATCCATATTCTTTTGGTTTTCTTTATAAGTAGGTACTCCACATTTACCACATGTTGTTTTATTATCAGATACCCATTTATATTCACCTTGTTGGTTACAATATTTATACAATGTATATTCACCTTTTACAGTTGAAACACTACCATTACTTCCTTTATAAGCAACATATATTGTATATTTATTACCATTCTTATATGCATCATCACTATTAGCTACAGTAAATGACATACTACTACTATAATTTACATAGTTACATCCTATACCAAATCCAGATGTTGATATACAAACCTTCGGATTAGTATCTCCAGATATACTAGATACAATATTAACTACTCTATTATTATATCCAGATGTAGTTGATTTAATTTGAAAACTATCTATTTTAACTGTCTCTTCAGTTATTTCTAAAGTTCCTTTTTTCTCCTCATCTTCTTCTCTTTTAGTTCTATGATCTACTCCACATAAATTAACATTATATTTATCAGCATTAGTAACATTACATATTTCAACATACTTCTTTTGACCTTCAATCATAGATTCTTCATCTTCATGATATAAAGCTACTACACTTTCTCCATTCATATAAAATGCTACTCTATCATTTAACATTTCTTCATTTGTTAAAGGATTCTTAAAAGATTTAATATTATTAGATTCACTTTCAATAACGCCAGCATCCATTAATTCCCTTAATGTTTTGTTAGAGAAACATTCTTCTTCATCTTCTTTATTTTCATTTCTAAGTGATAAGGCATTCTTGTGTTCCTCAGCATATCTTTCAGCAGCACTTAATATAAGTTCTACTTTATTACAAAACATATTCTTATTAACGTCTTCTTTTACTTTATTAACACCTGGTATAGCTACAATATTAATACCAGCAATAATAGATATAACGGCTAATAATTCTATTAAAGTAAATCCCTTTTTCATAAATCTTATCACCCTACTATAAATTATTATATCAAAAAAAAAGATAGATTGCTCTATCTTTTAAATAATAAAAGTGAAAATATCTTTTATAGTTATTATTACCATTAAAATCATTAATAAAATAAAACCAATAGTATTAATAACTCCTTCTATTTTTTGATTCATTTTCTTTCTTGTAATAAGCTCTATTACCATATAGAATACATGTCCACCATCAAATGCTGGGAATGGTAATAAATTAATAAATCCTACATTAATTGATAAGTAAGCCATTATATAAAGTAACTTAGCTAAACCACTATTAGCGGCTTCATCAACAACTTTATAAATACCTACTGGACCACTTAAATTATTTAAACTAATCTTACCAGTAAATAAACCACCTAATGTAACTATCATGGATTTAATGATATTACCAAATTTAGTAAATGCTTCAGTTACTACTTCTAAAGCATTTCTATCTTTCTTGTAATACATATTAAGACCAAATGACTTTCTTTCATTACCATCTTCAGTCTTAATAACACTTGGTACTACATCAAAAGATAATTCTTTGTTATCTCTAAGTACTGTAATCTTATAAGATTCACCATCATTCTTTTTATAATTTAAATAAATAATAGCAACATCCCAAGAATCTACCTTTCTATCATCTATAGCTACAATCTTATCATTAGCCATAATACCAACTTTTTCAACAGCACTATCTTTATCCACATGATCAATTGTTAAAGTAGATGTCATACTACCAAAGAATATACTTAAAATAAGTAATATAACAATACCTAAGACAAAGTTATTAAATATACCAGCAAGTAATATAATTACTCTCTTATACCAAGGTTTATTGCACATTAATTCATCTTTCTTAATGTCATTGCCTTCTATATCATCGTATATTTCTCCTGCCATTGAAACATATCCACCAATTGGGAATGCTCTAATATTGTATAGTATTCCATCTTTCTTACCCTTATGTGAATATATTAAAGGCCCCATACCTATAGAAAATTCATAGATATGTACTCCACTTTTCTTAGCACATATAAAATGTCCAAATTCATGTACTAATACTATAATTCCTAAAATAAATATAAATATAATTAAACTAATAAACCACATAAATTTTTACCTCCTAAAAGAAATTCATTAACAATACATAAAACATAAATACAAATAAAGTAGAATCTAACCTATCTAATATTCCTCCATGTCCTGGAATAATATTAGAATAGTCTTTAATATTGTTTTCTCTTTTTATTTTACTAAATATTAAATCACCTATAATACCAATAATAGATAATACATAAGTGCTAAGAATTAAACTTAATAACTCTAAATCACCTATATTAAAATAATAAAAAGTGACTGCAAGAGCACTACCTGATAACGATCCTAGTATAGCTCCCTCAATAGTTTTATTTTTAGAAATATTAGATGCAAGTTTATATTTACCAAATAAACTACCAAATATATATGAAAAAGTATCTGTACCTAAGCTTATTAATAATAAATATATAAATAAAAATATATTTTTATTTCTTATAATAATCATTGAATTAAAAGCAATACCTAAAAATAATATTATTCCAAATAAATAAAAAGCATCATTACTAGTATATTTATATTTAGAATAATTAATAAGAATTGGTAATAATAAAATCATAATTAATAAAATTAATACTTTATAAGGTACTACAACTGAAAAACTATTAACTCCATAATTAGATAAAACAAGTACTAATAAAAATATAGAAGATAAAAGTAATATTGCACTAGGTATTTTATTATGACTTTCTAAAAGATTAATAATCTCTTTAAAAGCAAATAAAGCTAGAACACTTACTGCTAAAGCCCAAACTTTATCTCCTGCAATAATAAGTGGAATAAAAATTAAAGCCATAACAATAGCACTTAAAGTTCTTTTAACCATATATTATCCTCCTACTTAATAAGTATAATATAATTATTATTATTTTTAAATATTAAAAAAGCTAACTTAAAGTTAGCTTTTATTATTCATTACTAAATTATTGAATAGCGTCTTTTAATTTAGAACCAGCTTTGAATGTAGCAGCCTTCTTAGCAGCAATTTTGATTTTTTCTTTAGTAGCAGGGTTGATACCTTCTCTAGCAGCTCTTTCTTTAACTGTGAAACGACCAAAACCAGTAAGAGAAACTTCTCCTTCTTTCTTAAGTCCTTCAACAACACCAGCTAAAACAGCATCTAAAACTCTAGAAGCTTCAGCTTTTGAAACGTTAGCGTTTTCAGCAACATAATCGATTAATCCTTGTTTTGTCATAATTATATATCCTCCTTCAAAACAGTTCGTAAGGGGTTTATCCTTACGTAATTAAAGTTATCAAAAAACACCCTTTATTTCAAGCAAAAAAGCGAGTTTTCTCGCTTTCTTTTTAGTTTTTGCATTTAATAATGTAGAAATTTGGCAAAAATTTTACATTTTTAGTCTTCATCACGATTTTTAAAAGTAATTCCAATAGGAGTACCAGTAAAATCAAATGTTTCTCTAATCTTATTTTCTAAGTATCTTTGGTATGAGAAATGTACCAATCCTTTATCATTTACATAGAAGTTAAATGTAGGTGGTTCTATACTATTTTCTCTTACTTTGTATATCTTTAATCTCTTACCTTTATATGAAGGTGGTAGTCTTAAGTTATAAGCATCATTAATAGCGTTGTTTAATTCCATTTCATCTACTTCTTTTTTATGATTTAAATAAGCTTCTTTAATTAAAGGCATTAAATCAGGTACTTTCTTATGAGTTAAAGCAGAAATATAAACTACTTTAGCATAAGAAGCAAAAGGCATATCAAAATGGAATAGTTGTTCATAGTATTTTCTCTTTTCTTCTTTATTTTCTACTAGATCCCATTTATTAACAGCTATAACTATAGCTTTACCAGCCTTTATAGCCATACCTAAAATATGTTTATCTTCTTCTACTAAACCTATAGAAGCATCTATTACAAGTACACATACATCACATTTTTCAATTGCTTTTAAAGTTCTTAAAAGTGAATATCTTTCAATAGTTTCATAAATCTTACCACTTTTTCTAATACCAGCAGTATCAACCATTAGATACTCTTCTCCGTTATATTTAAATGGAGTATCTGTAGCATCTCTTGTAGTACCAGCTATATTAGATACGATAGCTCTATCCTTATTTAATATAGAGTTAACAAGTGATGATTTACCTACATTTGGTCTACCTATAATTGCAAAGTTTACAATATTTCTATCTGGTAGGTCTTCATCATTTGGTAAATCTTCAATTAATATTTTAATAAGTTTATCAAAACCTCTTTTATGAGCTGCTGAAATTGGTATTACTATAGGAAATCCTAGTTCATAAAAACCAAGAGCTAAATCATCTTTATCTTTAGTATCAAGTTTATTTACTAAAACAATAACTTTCTTATTAGACTTTCTTAAGATATCTCTTACCATGTAGTCACTTTGATTAAGTTCTGTTCTACCATCAACTACAAATAACACTATATCAGCTTCATCTATAGCAAATGTAGCTTGAGCAAGTATATCTTCTCTAAAGTCTCCTCTTCCAAATTCTAATCCACCAGTATCAATTACTTTAAATGTTTTATCTTTATACTTAGCATAACCATAAATTCTATCTCTAGTTATACCTGGTTCATCTAAAGTTATAGCATTTGTTTCGTGAGTTAAAGTATTAAAAATACTAGATTTACCTGTATTAGGTCTACCTACTAAACATACTGTTTTCATATAACCCACCCCTTTCCTTTTTAACTAAGCACATATTCTATCAAAAAAAGATAATATTATCAATTAAACTAATTACAAACGTATGATCCACCACTTAAAACTAAATCTTTAATTGGTCTATCTGGTACTTCACTATATTTTGGAGCATCTCCACATATCTTTTCATAATAATTATTATTAGAATAATCATTTATATTAAAAGATAAACCAGATATATTTGCTGCAGTGCCTTTAGCGTGTTCTTCAGTATCAACATAATATGCATATACTCTATTATTCTTTTTATAAAATCTAACATCACCATTTATACAACTACCTAAATAAGGATCTTCTAAACATTTAACACCATTAATAGTAGTATCAGCTTCAATAACACCTGAAGCTATTAATTCAGATACACTAAAAGAAGCAAAACAAGATTTATTAACATACTTACCAGAAGCATTTTGTTTATTAGTACCAGTTAAACTTATTCTATAATTTTTTCTATTATCATCAGCAGCATTAGTAGCATTTTGAATTAATCTTGAAATTTTATCACAATACATTTGCTTTTTTTGCTCTTTAGCTATTCCACCAACATTCAATCCACCTGCAATAGCAATAACAGCAAGTATTACAATAACAGCAAGTAACTCTACTAATGAAAATCCTTTATTGTTCATACAATTCACCTTCTAATAAAATTAAAACATAAATAAATAACTTCATAAAGATGAATTTAAAAAAATAGACATTAAGTTTAATAATAAAGTATGATATTATAAACTTAGAAAGTTGGTAAATTATGAAAGAAAATTGTATTTTTTGTAAGATAGCAAATCACACTATCGAAAGTAAAATTTTATTTGAAGATGACAAAGTAATAGTATTTTTAGATATGGATCAAACTAACGGAGGACATACACTAATAATACCAAAACATCATATAGAAGATATAAAAGAAGTAGAAAATGATATGTTATCTCATATGTATGAAGTAGCTAAAAATATTGGAGATAAAATAATGAATAAATTAAATAAAACTGGTCTTACATATGTAATAAACTATGGAACTTCTCAAGAAGTAAAACACCTACATCTACATATTATTCCTGAATTATCAAATAAAGATAATATGGATATTGAAGATGTTTATAATAGATTAAAGTAGCTTAAATAAGCTACTTTTTTTAATAAAAAAAGAAATGCTTAAGCATTTCTTAAAATGATTCAACATTAAGTTTAACTTTACCTAACTTATTTAAATAAGCATAAGCATTTACAAGTATTCTAATAGCCTTAATATTCTTTCCATTTTTACCAATTATCATAGCTAAATCTTCATCTTTAACCATAACTTCGATAACATCTTCGTTTTTTTCTTCATCATGATACATTGAAGCTTTAACCATGTCTGGATCAGACGCAATACTCTTGATTAAAGATTCTGCGTATGTACTGATATCCATAATTACTTTTCTTCTTTCTTAGTAGCTTTCTTAGTTGTAGTTTTCTTTGATGTAGACTTAGCTGTAGTCTTAGTAGCTTCTTTCTTAGCTGGTTTTTCAGCTTTAGTAGCTTTTTTTACTTTAGATTCAGCAAATTTAGCCATAACTCCAGCTCTTGATAATACAGTTCTAACTGTTTCAGTTGGAGTAGCACCAACGCTTAACCAATAAAGAACTCTATCTTCTTTAATAGTATATGCATTAGCATCTTTCTTTGGATCATAAGTACCTAAAGTTTCTAAGAATCTACCATCTCTTGCTGATCTTGAATCAGCTGCAACAACACGATAGAAAGGTTTGTGAGTTGAGCCCATTCTCTTAAGTCTTAATTTAACTGCCATAATTTTCCCTCATTTCCGATAACTATAATATCAATAATAATAAAAGCTGTCAACATTTTTTTGTTGACAGCATGTTTTAATATTCAATAAATATTCCCTTACTAGATTTTTCTATTTCTTCTTTAACTTTCTTAATATCATTAATATCATAATCTAAGTAATCTTCTATATGATCAATATTATTATAAGTAGCCATATTAAAAAATATTTTATTAGAAACAGATTCAGGATAATCAAAATTTACTAAAAAATTTGAACTAAATACTTTATACTTACGTATAATATCTTCTTCATTAAAATCTAATTTATTTAATTTGTTTATAACTAATTTATAAAACTCTTCTGGATTATCAGTCTTTGCATCGATTGTAACTAAAAGCACATTATCATAAACTCTAAATCCGAATCCTAAGTCACTAGCTACTTTTTTCTTATACAATAATTCATCTCTAAAAGTACTAACTTGACCAAAATTACAATCTAATAATACACCAACATAATTCCATTTTTTATAATATTTATTTAAGTCAAAATCTAGTTTAAAACTAACATTAGCTATAGGCATTTCAAATCCTAAATCAACTTTTTCTATTTCATTTCTAAACACTAAATTATGATTGTAAGATTCTTTTTTAGCATTTAAACTATTATATTTATTATTACTAAAGAATTCCTTATAAACATTTATAATTTTCTCTGGTTCTTCGTTTGTCGTAACTATAACATAAGCATTATTAGGTTTATAAAAATTATTATATACAAGTTCTATATCATTTCTAGTAATACTCTTAACTTCATCTAATGTACCTGTTAAAACACTACTATAAATATTATTATCTAATGCATGATTAATATATTTTCTATAACCTTCTCTATAATTATTACTCATGGATGTTCTAGCTTCTTCTGATATAGGTCCTCTTTCATGTTCTATCATTTCATCATTAAACTTTTTATTAAATATAGAATCTAATTGAAATAAAGCCATCTCACGAAAGTTAGTTGTTCCATCAAATATAAAAGCTGTATTACTTAAAGAAGTAAATGCATTAGAATTAGCTCCATACCTAGAATAAAAAGTAAGTGTAGAAGATAAATCCTCTAACTCACATAATACATGTTCTAAATAATGATGTGTACCCATTGGAACATTAACTTTATTACCTAAGTTATCTATAAAATTAATATCTTTACCACCTACATTAAATATAAGTTGTTCAGTAAAAGAAGTAGCTTGTTTTCTTCTAAATACAAATATTTGTAATCCATTATCTAAAGTTTCTTTATATATAATTTCTTTAGCTCTTTTAATTTTAATTTCTTCCATTACTCTTCACCTTCTAACTCATATATAGCAAATAAAGATAATTTATTAGCAAATTCTTTTAAATCATTAATAGTTACTTTATGTAATTCTTCTATATATTCTTCATTAGAATAATCATTATATTTATACATATTAGCTTCTTCATTAATATGATATGAAACATTATCTTTACTAGAATAAACATCACTTATTTCTCTACTAATAGCCATATCTAATAATTTAGTAGGTATATTTCCATTCTTCATATCTTCTATTACTTTAAATATTAATTCTTTTGCTTTATTAACATTATCTTTATTTAAATAAGTATTTATTCTAAGTACATGAGAATCAAAAGAAATAACTGAACCTACATGATAAACAAGTTTATTCTCCATTCTAAGTTTATTAGAAAGCATATCATCTAAACCTAAACTACCTAAAACACTATTGAATAAATGACATATAATAAATCTTTCTTTTCTACTATAAACCTTATTATCAAAAGTATAGAATAATACAAGTATATTTTGTTTAGTTTTAAATTTAGATTTATAATCTAAATATTTAATATATT
>CAMOYX010000033.1 GCA_946630615.1 uncultured Mycoplasmatota bacterium | reverse complement strand
AACCTAAAGAAGAACAAAAAGAACTTATAGAAATCTCAAGTGAACATATAGAAAGTACTGAAAACCAAAATGTTATACCACCAATGGCTATAGCAAAAGAATACCAATCAAACGCTAACCAAGTAGAAATACCAAAGGCTAAAGAAATAATAGAAGGAAAGAATAAAAATAAACCTAGCAAAGGCCTAGTAATTGCTCTTATTTGCTTAGTTGCAATAGCTCTAGGATTACTAGTATTCTATCTATCCTTAAACAAATAATGAACTCTTTTTATAAAGAGTTTTATTATTGAATAAAATATGAATATTAGATATAATATGAAACGAACTAAAGAAAGGAGTATTTTTAATATGGCTAAAAATACAAAAGAAGTAGAAATTAGATTTGAAGGCGAACAATGGACTAACGCCCTTGATAAAGCTTTCGAAAAGAAAAATAAAAACGTAACAATTGATGGCTTCCGTAAAGGTGCTGCACCAAAGAAAGTATACTTAGAAAAATATGGTTTACAATCATTATTTATAGATGCTGCTAACGAATTAGTTCCTATAGCATACGAAAAAGCTATTAAAGATTCTAAAATCGAACCAGTAGTAGAACCAGGTATTGATATTAAAGATATAGATGATAATCACATTACTTTTACTATTACTTTAATCGGTAGACCAGAAATTAAATTAGGTGCTTATACTAAATTAGGAGTTAAAAAAGAAAAAGTATCTGTAACTCAAAAAGAAGTAGAAGAAGAAATTAATAAAATGAGAGATCAATATGCTGAAATCCAAACTAAAGAAGGAAAAGCTAAATTAGGTGACACTGTAAACATTGATTATACAGGTTACATGGATGGAGTAGCATTCGAAGGTGGAGAAGGAAAGAACTTCCCTCTAGAACTTGGTTCTCATACATTCATTCCAGGATTTGAAGAAGGCGTAGTTGGAATGGCTGCTAAAGATGAAAAAGATATAGATTTAACTTTCCCTGAAAACTATCCAAATGGTATGGCTAATAAAAAAGCTACATTCCATGTTGTAGTAAATGAAGTAAAAGAAAGAATCTTACCAGAATTAAATGAAGATTTCTTTGCTGATTTAAATAATGAAAAAATCACTTCTAAAGAAACTTTAGAAGCTGAAGTTAAAAATACTTTAACAGAAAGAAAACAAGCTGAAGTTGATGATAAATTCTTAAATGAAGTATTAGAAAAAGCT
Organism: uncultured Mycoplasmatota bacterium; assembly: GCA_946630615.1. Lineage (GTDB taxonomy): Bacteria > Bacillota_I > Bacilli_A > RF39 > UBA660 > Ventrenecus. The sequence continues at coordinate 7,873 of CAMOYX010000033.1, read as the reverse complement.
ATTTCTAATATGGAAGTAGATATTCCTCATGAATTAGTACATGAAGAAGTACATAGAGTTCTAGATGAATATGAACAAAGATTAAAAATGCAAGGTATTTCTCTAGCTCAATTTGCAGAGTTATCTGGTAAAACTATAGCTTCTCTAGAAGAAGAAATGGAACCAGAAGCTACTAACCGTATTAAAATGCGTTACTTAATTGAAGAAATCGCTAAGAAAGAAAAAATTGAAGTAACAGATAAAGAAGCAGATAAAGATGCTGAAGAAATGGCTAAAAACTATGGCATTTCTAAAGAAGAATTAATTAAAGCATACGGATCATTAGATGTATTAAAATATGATTCAAAAATGCGTAAGACTTTAAACTTCGTAAAAGATAATAACTAATAAAAATAACTCTTAAAAGAGTTATTTTTTTCTTGCCCTAAAATTTAAATAATTAATCCAATCTGAAAACCAAACTATAAAAAAACATACTTTCTTTCTTTACTAAATACCACCTAAAATTTATAATAGATTGTATTAATTTTGAGGAGTGATAGTATGGCTCAAAAACTGCCAGTAATGCTACTAAAAGATTTAGTATTACTCCCTAAACAGGAGGTTAAGATTGAACTTACTACCCCTAACTCCCAAAAAATCACAAAACTATGTGTAGATAAATATAGTAATTATATTATAGTTGTCTCACCAAACGATTCACTTGAAGAATCTCCAGAAATCGATGACCTTCCAACTATAGCAGTAAGAGCTCATATAGAAAGACAAATACCACTTCCAAATAAACATATTAGACTAACCATTAAAGGTATAGAAAGAATTAAAATTAAAGAATACTTTGAATCTAAAGAATTAAAAGAATCTCTAGCATGTACATATGAAATTATGGAAATGCCAGAAGCAAAAGAAGCTAATGAAGTATCTCTAAAAAGAGAAATAAAAAAACTAGTAAGAATGTATGTTAAATCTAGTAACACAGCTTCAAACGAGGTCCTAGAGCAAATTAAACCAGAACTAGATCTAAGTGACTTATGTGACTTAGTAGCATCTGAACTTCCAATGAGTAAAGAATCTAAGATAGCCTATATAAGTGAACTAAGTGCTATAAAAAGAGCTGAAAAACTAATAGATGATTTAATAGCAGAATTACAATTCATTAAACTAGATCAAAAAATAAATGCTAACTTACAAGAAGAACTAGATAAAGCTCAAAAAGAATTTGTATTAAAAGAAAAATTACAAACAATCCAAAAAGAACTAGGAGAAGAAGATCAAAAAAGTGAAGTAGTAAAAAACTATGAAGAAGAACTATCTAATCTTTCATTACCATCTTCTACTACAAATAGAATCAATAGAGAAATAAGAAAATACTCTATTACTCAAGATTCATCTCCAGAAATAACTTTTATAAGAAACTACTTAGATACTTTCTTCTCACTACCATGGAATGAAGAAACAGTAGAAGCAATAGACTTAAACTCTATTGAAAGAAATCTAAATAAAACTCACTATGGCTTAAAAAAAGTTAAAGAAAGAATTCTAGAATACGCAGCAATGAAATCTAGAAACCCAATACTAAATAGTCCTATCATTTGTTTAGTAGGTCCTCCAGGTGTTGGTAAATCTACTATAGCATCTTCTATAGCTAGAAGTTTACATAGATCATTTGCAAAGATAAGTGTAGGTGGACTAAATGATTCATCAGAACTAACTGGACACAGAAGAACCTACATTGGTTCATCTCCAGGTAAAATTATTACAGCTCTACAAAAATGTGGTTCTAAAAACCCAGTATTATTAATAGATGAAGTAGATAAAATGGTACATGACTATAAAGGAGATCCAGCCTCAGTATTACTAGATATCTTAGATCCTAACTTAAACCAAACATTTACAGATTACTACTTAGAAGAACCTTTCGACTTATCACATGTATTCTTTATTCTTACAGCCAATAGAATAGATGAAATACCAGTTGAATTAAGAGACAGATTAGAAATAATAGAAATATCTTCATATACTATTCCAGAAAAAATAGCTTTAGCTAAAGACTATCTATTACCTTTAGTATATCTAGATTATCATATACATGAGAATGCACTTAAACTTGGAAGTGAAGAACTAAAATACTTAATAACTAACTATACAAGTGAAGCAGGTGTACGTGACTTAAAACGTAAACTTGAAGAACTATATAGAAAAATAGTTTTATATTACACTAGAAAAAAAGAAAATCTTCCAGACTTAATAACTAAAAAAGATATTAAGAAATTCCTAGATGACTCTCTAGAAATGGAAGATAAAGTAAAAGTAGTAGTACCAGGACTTGTTAATGCAGTTGCAGTATCTGATGCAGGTGGAAGAATTATTCCTATTGAATCAGTAATGTATAAAGGTACAGGTAAAGTAGAAATAACAGGTCTTGCTGGAGATGTTATGAAAGAATCTTTAGATGTAGTATTAAGTTACATTAAGAATAACTCTCATAAACTTAAAATAGACCCTAAAATATTTAAAGAAAAAGATATACATATCCATTTCTTAGAAGCAGCTCTTCCAAAGAATGGACCATCAGCAGGTGTAGCAATTACTACAGCTTTACTAAGCTTATTTAAAAATAAAGTAATACCTCAAGGTATAGCTTTATCTGGTGAGATGACACTACGTGGTGAAGTACTTCCTATAGGTGGTGCAAGAGAAAAAGTAGTAGCAGCATATAACAAAGGTTTAAAACGTATTTATATGCCATTCTTAAATAAGGAAGAAGTACTAAAACTACAACCATGTATCTTAAAACAAATAGAAGTAATATATATTAAAGAATATAAAGAAATATATAAGCATCTATTTGACAATTAATATATATTTAAAATATAATACAAAAGAAGAAAACATTTAAGACACGTTTATTTATTAACTATCTATAAAGAGAACTTGTGGTTGGTGTAAACAAGTAAGAATATAAATAAATATCACTTATATAACATGTTTTGGGTTAACTTCCCTTAAAGAGTAATTAAGAAAATATAAGGATGGTACCGTCCCAACTTGGGACTCCTTTAGGTACCATCCTTTTTATATTAGAAAGGAATAAACATGAAAAAATTTGAAAGCTTAGACAAAAGACCAATAAATGAAGTAGAAAAATCAATAAGAGAAGAATGGCAAAAAAAAGACATTCTAAAACTAACTACTGATAACAGGAGTGGCAAAGAAGAATTTGTATTCTATGATGGACCAATATATGCCAATGCAAAACCAGGTATTCACCATGTATTTGCAAAAACAATTAAAGATTCATTCTGCAAATATAAAGTAATGCAAGGATATCATGTAGATAGAAAAATAGGTTTAGACTGCAATGGTCTTCCAATAGAAGTAAACGTAGAAAAGAAACTTGGATTACAAAATAAAGAAGACATAGAAAAACTAGGAATAGAAAAATTCATAGAAGAATGTCATAAAACTACAGCTACTAATATAGATGAAGTTAAACTTGTAACAGACATGATGGGACAATTCATAGATGAAGAACACCCATATATAACATGTGAAAATGATTACCATGAAACAGAATGGTACTTACTAAAAGAAATGCATAAAAAAGGCTTAATCTATGAAGGAAATAAGGTATTACCATATTGTCCTAGATGTGGTACAGAATTATCTTCATTTGAAGTAGCACAAGGTTATAAAGATATTCCAGTTAATACTGTAATAGTGCCTTTTAAAGTAGTAGATGCTGATTACTATTTACTTGCTTGGACTACAACACCTTGGACATTAATAGACAATGTTGCAGCATGTGTTAACCCTGAATTTGAATATGTAAAAGTATTATCTAAAGGTATTAAATTTGTTGTATTAAAAAATCTATTAACTAAAGTATTAGGTGAAGAAGAAGACTACGAAATCCTAGAAACCATGAAAGGTAAAGATTTAGTAGGTATTAAATATGAACAATTACTTCCATATGCAACTATTGAAGGTAAATGTCATGAAGTAATAGCAGACCCATACGTAACAGATGAAGATGGTACAGGTATTGTACATGTTGCGCCTGCATATGGTGATGACGATGCAAGAGTATGTAGATTAAATGGCATGGGCTTTGTTAAATCTGTAGACTTAGCTGGTAAATACACTATAGGACCTTGGAAAGGTACTTTAGTTACTTCACCAGACTTAGAAATAGAAATAATTAAGTGGTTAAAAGAAAATGATAAGTTATTTAAGAAAATTAAAATAACTCACAGCTACCCACATTGTTGGAGATGCAAACAACCATTAATTAATTACTCTAAATCAGCTTGGTATATAAATACTACTTCAATGAAAGATAAAATCATTGAAGAAAATAAAAAGATCAATTGGTATCCATCATACGTTGGAGAAAAAAGATTTGGAAACTGGTTAGATAACATGGTTGACTGGGGTATCTCAAGAAATAGATACTGGGGTTGTCCTCTACCATTCTTTGTATGTGATGAATGTAATTACTTAGAAGTAATTGGTTCAAGAGAAGAATTAATTGAAAAAGCAGATCAAAAACTAAAATATGAAGAAATAGATATGCATAGACCATACATGGATAAGATAACTCTAACTTGTCCTAAATGTGGTAAAACAATGCATAGAGTTAAAGATGTAATTGATGTATGGTTCGACTCAGGTGCAATGCCATATGCTCAATGTCACTATCCATTTGAAAATAAAGAATGGTTTGATAGTCACTTCCCAGCAGACTTCATTGCTGAAGGTGTTGACCAAACAAGAGGTTGGTTCTATACATTACTTATTATTTCAACTCTAGTATCTGGTAGATCATCATTTAAGAATGTTGTAGTAAACGATATGATGCTAGATGAACATGGTAAGAAGATGAGTAAATCAGTTGGTAACATCATTGAGCCAATTGAATTCATGAATAAGTATGGAGCAGATAACATTCGTTTCTATATGATGTATGTGTCTCCAGTTTGGACTCCATTACGTTTCTCAGAAACTGGTGTAAAAGAAGTATTCTCTAAGTTCTTTAACCCATTAAAGAATACTTATACTTTCTTCTCTACATACGCTAACATCGATAATATAGATATTTCTAAATGTAATGTTAAATATGAAGACAGAGAAGAAATAGATAAATGGTTGTTATCTAAATATAATAGATTAGTAGAAAAAGTAACTAATGCCCTAGATAAATATGATTTAAATGAAGCAGCAAGAACTATAACTACATTTGTCTATGATGATTTATCTAACTGGTATATAAGAAGAAATAGAAATAGATTCTGGGCATCAGAGTTAGATAACTCTAAGAAATCAGTATATATCACTACTTATGAAGTATTAAATGGTCTATGTAGACTATGTGCTCCACTAATTCCATATACTACTGAAGAAATCTATCAAAAACTAACTGGTGAGTCTTCAGTACACTTAGCTGATTATCCTAAAGTAAATAAAAAAGAAATTAATCTAGAAATAGAAAATAAAATGGACTTAGTAAGAGACTTAATTACACTAGGTAGAAACTTAAGAGAAGATGCTAAAATAAAAGTTAGAATTCCTCTTAACACAGTATACTTAGATGGTAATAATAAGAATATTATCTCTGACTTAGAAGATCTAATTAAAGAAGAATTAAATGTTAAGAATATAACATATATTAATGAATTATCAGAATATATGAATTTCTCTATTAAACCAAACTTTAAAGAAGCAGGCAAGGTATTTGGCTCTAAGATGAAAGATTATATTAATACTCTAAATACTTTGACTGAAAAAGAAATAGAAGAATTAGAAAATGGTAATGATGTTAAAGCTAACATGTTAGGTGAAGAAATAACTATTACTAAAGACTTAGTAGATATTAGATTAAATGCTAAAGAAGGATTTAATGTTTCAATGGAAAATAGAAACTTTGTAATCTTAGATACTAAGTTAACTCCTGACTTAATTAACGAAGGTATCGCAAGAGAATTAGTATCTAAAGTTCAAAATATGAGAAAAGAAAAAGACTTTAATATAACAGATCACATTATAATAACTTATAAAGGAAAAGAAACCTTTGATAAAGTTATAAATGAATACAAAGAATATATTAAAAAAGAAACTTTAGCTAATAACATTGAATTAGATAATAACTTAACTGAAGAATATGATCTAAACGGAGAATTAGTTAAATTAGACATAAAGAAGGATAATTAATCCTTCTTTATTTTTTTGAACTAAAAAAATAAAATTGTAAACTAAATTTTTAAATATTTATAAATACTAATAAATAATATATACTTTAAATAGGTGAAACCATGATAAAGAAAGAACCTAAAAAGAAAAAGAAATTAAAGAAAAGTGTTAAATTCTTTGCTCTATCTATAATAGAAATAATAATAAGTATTATATGTTATATAAAGTTTATAACTATGAATATACTTCCAATTAAAATTCTTCTATTAATACTTATTATATTTCTAGTTATAGATGGTGCTGTATTTATACTTCTAAATAAAAAGAACTATAAAACAAGAATGATTGGTACATTACTATCTATAATTCTAATAATAGTAATGAGTATAGTAATTAAATATCAAGATGCAACACAGACATTTCTAAAAAACATTGAATTTGTAGGAGTAAAAACACTTACATACAAAGTAGTAGTGCTAAATGATTCTGATATAGAAAGTATTGATGAAGTAACTAAACTAGGTTACTTAGTAAATGAAGATGGACTAGACGATGCCTTATCTAAATTAAAAGAATCTAAAGACTATTACACTAAGACTTGCAATGGCCTAACTACTTGTAAAAAACTATTACAAGATGATGAAGTAGATGCCCTATTAATACTAAAAGAAATGGATGAATTATATAAAAGTGAAGGTTCAAGTATTTATAACAATACTAAATCTATCTATGAGTTTAGTATAGATATATCAGAAGATAAGATAACTAAATCAAAAGATGTTTCAAAAGAACCTATAACTATATATATAAGTGGTATAGATACATTTGGCAAAGTAAGCGAAGTATCAAGAAGTGATGTTAATATGTTAGTTACTATTAACCCAGTAACTAAGAATATTCTAATAACATCAATTCCAAGAGATTACTATGTAGATATATATGGTGACGATAGTGACCTAAAAGATAAGCTTACACATGCAGGAATCTATGGAGTTGATACTTCTATCAAAACTATAGAAAATCTTCTTAATATTGAAATAAACTACTTTGCAAGAGTTAACTTCACATCTGTAGTTTCTATTGTAGATGCTCTAGATGGTATAGATGTAGAAAGTGAATATGCATTCACTGCTAAGTATGCTTCAGAAGAAGAAAATGTATACTTTGAATTTCCAAAAGGATTTAATCATTTAACAGGTGAACAAGCTCTAGCTTATGCAAGAGAAAGATATTCACTTAAAGGTGGAGATAACGCAAGAGTTAAACATGAACAAGATGTTATGAAAGCTATTATAAATAAACTAACAAGTTCTAAAATAGTAACTAAATATAAAGATTTACTAGAATCTTTAAATGGTAAATTTGTAACAGACCTAGGAAGTGGAGAAATAAATAAAATTATAGAACTAGAGTCAACCATACCTACATGGACTATAGAAACTCAAACTCTAAATGGTTTTGATGACTCCGAAAAAACTTCTCTAATGCCAGATCTATACTCTTATGTAATGACACCGGACGAAAAATCTATTACAGATGCTAAAAATAAAATAAATGAAATACTAAAGGTAGAATAATGTGGTATAATCCACATAGGTCCCTTTAGTAAAACGGATATTACAAATTCCTCCTAAGAATTAGTTGAGGGTTCGATTCCCCCAAGGGACGCCATTAAGTATTTAAA
>CAMOYX010000032.1 GCA_946630615.1 uncultured Mycoplasmatota bacterium | reverse complement strand
ATTACAATACATCACTAATCACTATCCCTTACTCTAAAATTAATTATAACATATAGAATTATTATAAAAGCAAAAAGATAGCTAATATTAGCTATCTTTTTAAAATAATTCTTACTCGTTTGAGCATATTATAGTTTTGCTAGAATATGATCTTTCTACATGTTGCTTAATTACACTTCCCTTATCACAATCAACAATAATTGTAGTTAAATTATCAGTACCAGGAAACATACCAGCACCAGACCAAGAGCTTAAAGATGATAATGTAACATTAGTTGTATCAAATGAAGATAAATCTAAAACAGTTAATGAAGTGCAATCGCCAAACATATCCTGCATATTTTCAACCTTTGAAGTATTAAAATTTGTTAAATCTAATTCAGTTAATGATGAACAACCAGAAAACATATGAGACATATTTGATACTTTACCTGTATCAAACATAGTAACATCAAGACTTTTCAGATCATTGCATTTGCAAAACATCCAATACATATTTTTAACATTTGATGTATTAAAACTTGATAAATTCAATTCTTCAATTGAACTATAAGCAAACATCATCTTCATATCTGTAACGTTACTAGTATTAAAATTTGATAAATTTAAATTAGTAACATCAACACTATGAAACATATAAGCCATATTTGTTACATTTGATGTATCAAAATTTGATAGATCTAAATTAGTTAATCCAACTCCCCTAAACATATAAGACATATCAGTAACATTACTTGTATCAAAAGACGAAATATCTAAATATTTCAAGTTATCCATTCCTCGGAAAAAACCTCTCATAGAATTCATTTTAGAAGTATTAATTCTAGACAAATCTAAATACTCAACATTTTCATAGTTAGTAGGCCAATCATCTCCAGGATCACCAAATTTATCACTAACCATATAAATATTTTTGGATTTAGAATAGTAATACAAAATAGACCCATCAATCCATGCAAAAGTAGGATCATAACCAGATTCAGATATTATAGTCGCATTCTCTAATAATTCAGGACTAGGAACTCCATCGTAAGGTTTAATAGCCGTAATAGATTCACTTGAAAGTTCGTTAGCAAAAACATCTTCACGTAATAAAGAGCCGCTAATAGGAACATAATTATAATCATAAGAAGAAGTTACACTAACCTTTCCATTCCAAGACTTTTCCTGCATTTCAGAAGTAGCAAATGGATAATTAATCAAATATGTTTTTAACACATAAACATGAGTTTCATTTGCACCAATATTATAAGAAAGTAACCTATTTGAATATATAGAATTTTCCAAAGTAGGAGAAACATATTCGAATGTGTTTAAAGTAGCAAGAGATGGTAAAGATATAAAAGAATTATAAGAAGTAATATCATCTATAGTATTGATTACTTTCTGTCCAGTACTATAACCAGATAATCTAACTCTAAGATAACTAGGACTTAAATTTGAGCCATCTAAAGTTTCTAAATTAACATCGTAGCTCAATTCATTACTACAAGTATTATGTACAGAAAAAACGTAACCATCATTACATTCTCCATCCTCTAAATCACAACTCGGAACAAATCCAGGATAAGTTCTATCTAAAGTAATTGGACTAGATAAATCACTGTACTCAATATTTAAACATCCTGATCTTACTATATTAGAATTCTCACTAACTATAGTTTTAGACCAGTAAGCGTATGCAACACTTACTCCTGATACTATAGCTATTAAAATAATTAATACCGATAAAACTATAATCTTTCTTTTACTATTCATATATAAACACCTACTATAAAAAAGTATAACATACATAATTAAAAAAATGGTTAATATATATTAACCATTTAAAATAATTCCTACTCGTTTGAGCAAACTATAGTTTTATTAGTTCTATTCTGAATGTAATCCTTTAAAGATGGTGACTTTTCACAATCAATAGTAATAGAAGTCAAATTACTTGTACTATTAAATAACCCACATCCGAAGCAATAAGAATCTCTAAAATTAACATTACCTGTTTCAAATGAAGATAAATCTAATTCAGTTAAAGAATAACAACTACCAAACATATTACTCATATAAACAACATTACGTGTATCAAAATTAGATAAATTCAAACTCATTAAATCGTAACAACAGCTAAACATGCCAGACATATTAGTTACATTTGATGTATTAAAAAAAGAAAGATCTAAGGATTTTAAATCACCACATTTTTCAAACATTCCACTCATATCAATAACGTTTTTTGTGTCAAAAGATGAAATATTTAAATCTTCTAAAGCAAACATCTCTGAAAATAAGCCACTCATTTCAGTTACACTAGATGTATTAAAATTAGATAAATCTAATGTCTTTAACTTAATACAATGATCAAACATACCATTCATATTAGTTACGTTTGATGTATCAAAAGATGAGATATCTAAATATTCTAATTTAGCTAATTTATAAAACATATAACTCATATCAGTCATTTTTGATGTATCTAATCCAGACAAATCTAAATATTCAACATCAGCAAAATATGCAGCCCAATCCGAACCTGGAGCCCCAAACATTTCTGATAGCATATATATTTTATTAGCCTCAGAATAATAATATAAAGTATCATCATCTAACCAAGCATAAGTATATTGAGTACCTGGCTTAGATATTATAGTAGCATTAGATATTATTTCAGCATCTGGAATGTCTTTAAAAGGCTTTATAGCTTTAACGCCTTGTCGTCCAAATGTATCAGAAAAAGCGTACTCCTCTAAAATCGAATCACCAGAAGGAACTGTATCAGGATTATAAGAAGAAGTAATAGTTACTTTTCCATTCCATGTTTTATTCATTGAATCATCTGTACCATCATCTAAAGAAACATTAAGAGAATAAATATGTGCTTGATATGGATTAAGACTAGATTCATGAAGCCTATTAGAAAAAATAGCATTGTCCAAGCTAGTATTTACAGATTCAAAGGAATCTAAATTATTACTTCTATATCCAGATACATAATCAAAAATTTCATCTGAACTATTATCAAAGAAGTTTTTTAAATCAGCATAATTAGAAATATCAGCATTATTAATAACATATTCAACAAGACGTACATACAAATTATGATTATCTAAATCAGAGTTACTTAAAGTTTCTAAATTAACCTGATAATTAATTGGCGAATTACAAGTATTAGTTACCTTAAAATAATAATCATTATGTCTATCGATAAAAATATAATTAGAATCTTCTACATAATCACTATTCGAATGAATATCAAGTATATCATCTATATAAACATTTTCCCCAGGATAAGTCCTGTCTACCGATATAGGACTAGATAAATCACTGAATTCAATATTTAAACATCCTGATCTTACTATATTAGGATTCTCACTAATTATAGTTTTAGCCCAGTAAGCATAAGCAACACTTACTCCTGATACTATTGCTATTAAAATAATTAATACTGATAAAACTATAATCCTTCTTCTACTATTCATATTCTATACTCACCTACTATTAAGATAATTATAAAAAAAGAATATGTTTAGTTCAAGAAAAAAGACTGATATATATCAGTCTATTTAGATAATTCTTTTTCAATTAATTCTTTAGTTAATACAGGATTAGCTTTACCCTTAGTTTCTTTCATTACTTGTCCTACGAAGAAGTTAAATAAGTTAGTTCTACCATTCTTATATGCTTCTACTTCATTTGGAGAATTAGAAATAATATTGCTAATTAAAGTAGCTAATTCATCTTCATTACTATTTTGACTATACTCTGAAATAATACTATTAATATCACTATCAGTAGTTAATAGTTTTTCTACTACTTCCTTAGCTTGTTTAGAACTAATAGAATTATCACTCATCTTAGAAAGTACTAAAATAATATCACTTGGTTTAACTCTTAATTCATTAATAGAAATCTCATTTCTATTAATAAAAGAAATAATATTAGCTGTTATAAAGTTAATAGCTAATTTAGCATCAGCTTTACTTTCTAATACTTCATTAACATAATCAGATAATAATCTATCTTTAATAATTGGATTATAATCTTCTTCTGTTAATCCTAAAGATTTATAGTAATTAATTCTTTCTAATGGTAATTTAGGAATATCTTTAATTGAATCATTAATTAATTCCTTAGTAATTTTCATCTTAGGAATATTAGGCTCAATAAAGTATTTATAATCTATAGCATCAGCTTTACTTCTCATTCTAATAGTAGTATTGCTTGCTTCATCATATCTTCTTGTTTCTTGCTCTATTTCACTTTCCCTACCATCTTCAAATAGTTTAGTTTGACGAGCAATTTCAGCATCAATTACTTTTTCAACATTAGCAAAGCCATTAACATTCTTAATTTCTACTTTAGTTCCTAAAGTATTTTCATCAGTAGATAATGATATATTAACATCACATCTTATTTGACCTTTTCTAATATCAGCTTCAGATATATCAGTATATTGATATACTCTTCTAATATATTCTAAGAAAGCCATAACTTCCTCCTTAGAATGGAAAGTTGGTTCAGTAACTAACTCAAGTAATGGTATACCACTTCTGTTATAGTTAATTAATGATTCACTAGTTAAGTGTTCCATCTTAGCAGAGTCTTCTTCTAAATGGATATCATGAATTAAGAATTCTTTAGTTTCACCATTAAAAGGTACTTCAATATGTCCATTTATTCCTATTGGAGCATGACTTTGAGTAATTTGATATCCCTTTGGTAAGTCTGGATAATAGTAATTTTTTCTATCATAGTATAAATACTCAGGTATTTCACAGTTTAAGATAGTAGCCATCTTAATACCTTTTTTTACAGGTTCTAAATTAACTACAGGCAAAATTCCTGGTAGTCCCAAATCAACTGGACTAACATGATTATTAGAGTGCTTAGTATAAGTGTTTTCTGCAGTTGAGAAAGCTTTAGAGTTGCTCTTTAACTCAGCATGCATTTCAATACCTATTGTAGGAAATAACTTCATTATCGCACCTCCTTATAATCTATTAATTCTTCTAATTTATAAGCAATATTTAAAATATTAGCATCACTTACCTTTGGACCAGTAATATTTAATCCAACTGGTAAATTATTATAATTCACAAATGGAATTGTAATAGATGGATATCCTCCAAAGTTACCAATTACCATATGATTATTAATAGCAAGTTCAGTCTTGCTCATATTATCATTTATATCACTTAGTTTTGGTGCAACATTACCTGAAGCAGGAAGTATTAAACCATCATACTTTGTAAATAGATCATTCATAATAGATACAATCTTAGCTCTTACCCTTTGAGCATTAACAAAGTATCTTTCTTGATTTTCTTTTTGTAATACAAATGAACCTATTACAAATCTTCTCTTAATTAAAGATGAGAAATTCTTAGTTCTAAAGTTTTTCATTAGTTCATAGATGTTTTCTCCATCTTCTCTTTCACCAAATTGAATACCTGTCATATTAGATAGATTTGAAGTAGCTTCAGCTGTAGCAATAGCAATATAAGCTGTATTAAGTACATTAAGAAGTTTTTTATCAATAGATACTTCTTCTACTTCTACTCCAATATTTCTAATAGCATCTATCTTATTATTAAATTCTTTTAATATGCTTACTAGTTCATCACTTGGATTTTCATACTCATTTATATCTGCAATTTCTTTAATATAGAATAATCTCTTACCTTTAATATCTTTATCAATATCTTTTAGTAAATCTATATTAGATGAATCAAAACTAGTCATATCTTTTTCATCTTTACCCTTAATATAGTTAACTACATATGCAGCATCATAAACATATTTAGATAATACCCCAACATGATCTAGTGAGCTTGCAAATGGCATTAAACCATATCTTGATATCATTCCATATGTTGGTTTATATCCAACTATGCCTGTGTAAGAAGCAGGTTTTCTAATTGAGTCACCTGTGTCAGTTCCTATTGCAAATGGAACTACCCCAGCAGAAACTGCTACAGCAGATCCAGCTGATGATCCACCTGGAGTTCTTAAAGTATCTAATGGATTTCTAACTAATCCAGTATGAGCTGTTTTGGCAGTACCACCCATACCAAATTCATCCATTGTAGTTTTACCAATTAAAGTAGCGCCTTCTCTTTCTAACGCTAAATAAGAAGTGGCTGAATATGGAGGAATATAATTTTTTAAAGTATTAGATGATGCAGTAGATAAAATTCCTTTAGTAGAAATATTATCTTTTAAAGCATAACTTATACCTTTAAATGCACCATTATTTGTATTCACTTTAGCATCATCTAATATAGTTACAAATGAATTACACTTATCGTTATTTTCATGTGCTTTAGCTAAAGAAGATTTAAGTAATTTTTCTTTATCTTTATTTAATAAATCTAATATTAAACTACGCATTATTCCACCACCTTAGGTACTACTATAGCATCAAGTGTTTTGTTAGATGCATTAGCTATAACTTCATCTGTAGTAAGTTCATCACTTACTACATCACTTCTTAATGCTACTTCATCTACACTATCTTGTAATGCCATAGGTTCAATAGATGAGATACCTTCTAAATTAGCTATCTCATCCATTTTCTCATTAATAATATCAAATTCGTCTAATACCATTTTATTTTCTTCAACTGTTAAACCAATAAGTAAATCACTTGCATATTTATAAATTAATTCTTTAGTAATCTTACTCATAAATTCCTTTCTAGAACTCTAAGTTTCCTGGAGTTCTTGGATATGGAATAACATCTCTAATATTTTCCATACCAGTTATATATAATAATAATCTTTCAAATCCCATACCAAATCCTGAATGTACACATGTACCATATTTTCTTAAGTCTGTATACCAATCATAACTTGATACATCCATTCCAAGTTCTTCAATTCTTCTTGTTAATTTACCGTAATCTTCTTCTCTTTGACTACCACCCATTAACTCACCAGAACCTGGTACTTCAAGATCTACTGCAGCAACAGTTTTACCATCTGCATTTTGTTTCATATAGAAGGCTTTAATATCCTTTGGCCATGTATGAATAAATACAGGTCCATTAAAGTATTCTGTAATGTATTTTTCATGTTCTTTAGCAATATCTTCACCTTGTTTAGGTTCATATTCCCATTTTATATCTGCTTTTTGTAAGATATTAATCACTTCTTCATGTGTAACACGAGTAAATTTAGAATTTACTACTTTAGTTAATTTTTCAATTAATCCTTTTTCTACAAATTTATCTAAGAATTCCATTTCATCTTTACAATGATCTAATACATAAGAAATTACATATTTAAGCATATCTTCTTCAATATCCATTAATTTATCTAAATCACAGAAAGCTATCTCTGGTTCAATCATCCAGAATTCTGATGCATGATATGGAGTGTGAGAGTTCTCTGCTCTAAATGTAGGTCCAAATGTATAGATCTTAGAGAACGCATGAGCAAATGTTTCTCCTTCTAATTGACCAGTAACAGTTAAACTAGCTTTCTTAGAAAAGAAGTCTTTTGAGTAATCTACTTTTCCATTTAATTTTTCAATAGGTAATGTAGTTACCTGAAACATTTCTCCTGCTCCTTCACCATCATTTGCAGTAATTAAAGGAGTATTTACATATACATATCCTCTTTCTTGGAAATAAGAATGTATTGCAAATGCAGCTACACTTCTAACTCTAAATACAGCTTGGAACACATTACTTCTAGGTCTTAAAGTAGCTATAGTTCTTAGGTATTCATATGAGTGTCTTTTTGGTTGTAAAGGATATTCGTTAGTAGCATCTCCTAGAAGTGTAATCTTACTAGCTTTTACTTCATAGTCTTGTCCCTTACCTTCACTCTTAACTAAAGTACCAACTACTTCTATAGTTGAACCAATATTAAACTTAACGATACTATCAAAGTCAGTTATTTTATCATCATATACAATTTGCATATGTTTATTCTTAGTTCCATCAGAAAAATCAATAAATCCAAATGTCTTTTGAGGTCTATGATTTCTAATCCAACCATGTAAAGTAACTTCTTTATCTAAGTACTTACTAATATCTTTTGTTAATTCATCTAAATACATAATTTCACTCCTTCTAATAAAAAAAGAATACCTCTTAAATAATGTAAGGACGAGATATTCCCGCGGTGCCACCTTACTTTACCAATAGGTACTCTTAGTATTTATTATTTAAATTAAACACTCTAATAGTTTCATGGAGGTGTTAATAATCTATCACTTCTTAGGCATTTTCACCATCTAGCCCTCTCTTAAAGAAGATCTAATAGTTACCTTCTCCAACTAAATTAGAACATATGAATATATTATAGTAAAAAAAGTGATTTTTCAATCACTTTTTATTCTTTATGTGGAATTTTCTCCCATTCTAACTTACCTTTAGAAATAATTACTAATATTAAAGAAATAACATAAGTAAGTAAATATAAAGGATGTAAGATAATTGTAATAAATATACTCTTATAACTGGCACTTTCTATATTATCCATACTAAACAAAATAATAGAAGAAAATATCATAATAACTAAGTATATTGAAGAAATAATAAACATAAAATCTTCAAAGTTCTTAGATACAGCTATAGTAAAACATATTATAAATAATATTAATAAAACTATAGGTAATATTCCAATATAAGAAGTAATAATACTTCTTTTATTTAATACTTCTTCACCTAGTTTATTCTTAAATAATTTAATATGTTTAAAATAATTTATAAAATAACCTAATATCCATCTTTTCTTTTGTTTAATAGATACTAAAAGATTGGTAGGTTGTTCATCATAGTATATAGCACTACTATTGTAATCCATCGGTATACCTTCTAAGGTATAATACATACTAGATTCAACATCTTCACATAATGAATAAAACGGAAAAGTATTAAGTTTATTTAATACTTCACTTGAAACATAATAACCAGTTCCAGAAAGTAACATACTGCCATTACTATTTTTAGATAGTTTATTAATAACATTATTAATTAAATGAAATACCAAAGCATTTGATAAACTCACAAAGTTATCAGGATTCTTAACTACTCTCTTACCTGTAGACACTAAATATCCATCATGATAACTTCTAACCATAGCTTTAATATAATTTTTATCTAATTTATTATCAGC
>CAMOYX010000031.1 GCA_946630615.1 uncultured Mycoplasmatota bacterium | reverse complement strand
TTTATATTTTGTGATGTTTTCTATTTGTTTTGTATCTATTTGACTAAAGATTAAGTCTTTAATAGGATCTGTGTATTTAGTAAAACTTGTTTCATATCCTACTAGTGATAATACTATTATTGTTATAACTGTAATTAATACTTCTATTAAGGCTCCGCCTAGAATATTTGCAATTGATGGAGAACCTTTTTTAGATGCTAGATCTAGTACTCTTTCGTTTAGTAAATCAAAGTTTGATTTCTTTAGTCTTTTTGCATTGTGTCTTGCAAAAGACATGTATATTGCGTTTGTTGCAAACATCAATGGAATATTTATTATTAATGGTATTATTAGATTATTTAATGTAATTGCCAATGCTAATTTTATAAAAAATATAATAAAGCCATATAAGTACATTTTTCTATAGAAATAATATAATTCTCCAAGTAGTAATGCTGGTATATTTATCATAGTATCAGTAAATACATTTTCATTTTTTGATATAAATGCTGGAAGAATGTTCTTTTCTATATCTAATTCCTTTAATTCGTTTATATTATCGTTATTATTTGCTGCTGTATTATTAACATATGTATTAATACCCATGATTAGATTATCGTTTTGATTGTTGTTATTCATATCTTCACCTTATTTCTATTCTATAATAACAAATTAATGGTTATTATTCTAGATTTAAGGGTATAATTGATGTATACTTTTGTTATTGCCCAATAGCCAAGCGGTAAGGCATCGGTCTCTGGAACCGACATTCCGTAGGTTCGAATCCTACTTGGGCAGCCAAATAAGTATTACACTAACTATTGTTAGTGTTTTTTTAATAAAAAAATAAGTAATAATTGTTATTATTACTTATTATTCTTTAAAACCTTTTAATTCATTTAATAGATTAATTTTAAACATATCTTTTGAAGCATTTTCTTTACTAATCATAACACCCTTATATGTATCTAATGTAGAGTTATGACCTTCAATTAAAATGCGTTTAGGTGTAATTTCACTTAACATAACTGTTTTTTCTTTAGTATAAACAGTATAGATTAATTTAATTTCACCGTGAATTTGAGCAAACATTTCATCTGAAGGTAATTTTAACTCATATGTTGTAGTACCTTCTTTTTTGTTTTGACTTACTACTTCACCTTGAAATTTACCAGCTTTAAAGTCAGGATAGTAATCTACATTTAATTTTTTATAAGCAAATGTATTATACTTCTTTAAAGTTTTTTCTAATTTGTGAAATTCATTTTCGTTTACGTAATCTAATACATAATTCTTCATCATCAATTCCCCCTTATTTATTTGTTGTGCACATTTTAGCACATATGTTTGAATCTGTCAAATTATTTACAGTACAAATGTATAGTTATTATTTCTACTGGATATTATCCTTGTAGTGATTTAATAATACCATATGTGCACTATTTTGTCAATAGTTCGTGCATTTTTATTATTTAATGTATTAAAAAAGAAAGTATTAAATACTTTCTTATGGAGCTAATCTATTTGGGCCACGGAATATAAATTGTGTTTCCTTTACACTTGGTACTCCTAATAGTAGCATAGTTAAACGATCAACACCTATAGCGAATCCTCCGTGTGGTGGCATACCATACTTAAAGAATTCTAAATAGAATTTAACATCTTCTCCTAGTCCTTTTTCTTTAGCATTTGAAACTAATTCATTATATCTATGTTCTCTTTGAGATCCAGAAGTTATTTCTGTTCCTCTCCAAATTAAATCGTAACCTTGAGGAATTCCATTTTTTCTTAAATGGTAGAATGGACGTTTAGTTTTAGCATAGTCTGTAATAAACATGAATTCTGAATTAAAGTGTTCCATTGCGTATTTATATGTAAGTTTTTCTGCTTCTGCGTTCATGTCACCTACATCTTCTTTTGGAAGTTCAAATCCATATTCTTTATTTAATGCATTTAATAAGTCTTCTAATTTCATTCTTGGAAATGGTTTTTTTGGAATTATTACTTCTTTTCCAAATAATTCTTCTATTTCTTTACCATATGCTTCTTTAACCTTAGTTAATCCTGCAATTAGTAAGTCTTCTTCCATATCCATTACATCTTCATATGAATCTATATATGCAAATTCTATATCTAAGGATGTAAATTCAGTAGCATGTCTATTTGTATTAGAATTTTCTGCACGAAATGCTGGAGCTACTTCGAATACTTTATCTAGACCAGATGCAATGGCCATTTGTTTATAGAATTGTGGTGATTGAGCTAGGTATGCTTTTCTATCAAAGTATTTTACTTCAAATACTTCAGAGCCTGATTCTGATGCTGCGCCAATTAGTTTTGGTGTATGTATCTCTTTGTATTTATTTTTATATAGGTATTCTCTCATTCCTTCTAACATTTTAGATTCAACTAGTCTAATTAAGAAGTTTTTATCATTTCTAATGTCTAAGAATCTATAATCTAATCTAGTATCTAGGTTTACTCCTTCTAGATTATTGAAATCAAATGGTAATTCTTGAGCCTCGGATAATACTTCAATTGAAGATGGAATAATTTCCATTCCTCCTAGTTTAACTGCTTCATTTTTAACTACTTTACCAACTACTTTAATAACTGATTCTCTAGTTAAATTAGAGATTAGTTCTACCATTTCTTTATTTTGTTCTTCACTTTTTTCTATAGTTAATTGTACTTTACCAGATGAGTCTCTTAGTATTACAAATTGTACCCATTTTTTATCTCTTATAGTATCTACAAATCCTTGGAAAGTTATTTCTTTATCAATATAATCATTTAGTTCTTCTACGTATATTTTTTTCATATAAATACCCTTTCTTTATATAAAACAAGGGAAACTAAAAGTTTCCCTTTTATTTCTTATTTATATTAGTAAATCATTAATTTATTGTCAAGTTTATATATTAAGATATACTATTGTTTCTCCTAGATTAAATGGGTTTAAATTATATTTTATAACCCTTTTATCTTTCTTTAATGTATCGTGTACAGCATTCTTTAATTTACCTGTACCTTTACCATGAATTATAACCACGATTCTATTCTTTAGTTTTATTTGATCAGATATAAAATTATGGACTATTGTGTATGAAGTTATTGCAAATTCACCATGTAAGTCAATACTAGGATAATGAATCATTATTAACCTTGTATATTGTTATTATTTACATTTGTATTGTTAGTAATAATTGTATTATTTTGTACAGGTGGTGTTTGCATTTGAGGTTGTACCATATTAGCATTATTAGCTACAGGTTGTGTTTGTACTACTTCTTTAACCTCATCAACTTTACCGAATTGTCCTTCATAGTATGAAATAATATCTGATAGTAATGGAATTGAAGATACTCCGCCTAATTTAGTAGTAGATAGACCACCGGCAATATTAGATAGTCTCATACATTTTTCAATGTCATATCCTTTACCTAAGCAATAACAGAATGTACCATCAAATATAGCTCCAGCACCAGTTCTATCTACTTCTTTAACATTATTTATTGTAGGCATTATTTTTACTTCATTTCCTACTGAATATAAAACTCCCATATTATGTAATGTAACTATATTAATTGAATTAGGGAACTTATTTTTTAATTCTTTATATAAATTTAATAAATGAGTTGGATTATTTAAGTCAACATTCATTCTAGTAATATATTTTGCATATTCTAAACTAAATACTACATATTGAGATAATTTAGCAAGTGACTCTACTTCTTTTGGATCTATACCATTTAGGGATGCTCCTAATACTCTTATTTCGTTAGAAAATCTTTGAAATAGTTCTACAGTAGCACTGTATTCATGGCCATCTGAATAAATTATGTTTGGTGTTTCTTTATATTCACCTTTTTTAGCATGAAATATTTCTGGCTCTATTTGAATTTCAGTTCTAGATGTAGTTTCTTTGCTTGATATAACTAAGCTTTGTGTAGTCTTATGCTCATAGTTAATTGAAACATATGGAATTCTTACTCCACATTCAGTTAATTTATGTTTTACTGTTTCTGCAAAATCATCATATCCAGTTACAGATACTAAGTATGACTCCATATTCCATTTACCAAATAATGCAGCTACTATAGCAGCATTACCTCCTGGTTCTACTATACTTTCTTTATTGATAGTTTTAGTGTTTTCTAAAGGAAATTTATCCATTGGGATTATTGTTTGATATGTTAGTTTTCCTATTGAATATCCTATCATTTAAACCCTTCTTTCTTTTATTCTACGTATAAGTACTATAGTACTCTATAATTAGTATTATAGCATTATATTAAAAAATGAGAAAGATTAAAATCTATCTCATTTTCTAGGTTTATATATTAGCTTTTTATCTAGTGTATCTTTTTTATCTAATACATTTTGCCATTCTTCAGTATGTGTATTTCTGTTATATGTATGTACATATACTTTTCTATCTTTGTCATTCTTATATTCTACTGCTACTAGATCTTTTTCTCTTCTTTTATTTTCGAAGTATTTACCAGGTTCAAGGGATGCTACATCGTATGCTCTATCTAGTACTTCTTGTTTTTTACTAAAGTCAATATATGATAGATTATCCGTTATAAATTTTCTTAGTAAATCTGCTTTTAATTTACACAAGAATTCATAGTGATGTGTTAAATCTCCGTTTATACTTTTTAATTTATAACTATTTGTTATGACATCTATTACATTTCTTCCTATCAGTCTATAAACATCTCTATTTTTAATAAAATCATATAAAGCTTTCTTTGTATTTTTATCTTTTAACATTTTGATAACATCATCATTATTTAGATCTAGGTTAGCAAAGTATGCTAAGTCTATTTCATCAGGTAGAAGTATTTCTTTTATTTTTTCTTCAGGTATATATTTAAAAGCTAATACTTCACTTGATTTAGAAGCAAAGTTAGAAAATCCTTTTACACTTGATTTTTCACCTTCAAAATATAATTTTTTCTTTTTAACTGGATTTCTATCATTTTTAACTGGTAAGTTACCTTCCATTCTATATTCTTCTAATTTATTATCTGATAAGTCTATGTAATGTAGGTATTGATCTATGTTTTTATTAACTCTTTCTTTCAATAACTCTCTATCTTCTGTTCCAAAGAATTCTAATTGTTCCTTTAGTTTACCCACGCTATCTACAAAGTCTTTCTTAGATTCATCTAAATCTATGATGGCTATACTTTTTCTATTCTTCATATAATTATATTTACCTGATTGGGGTATAGAATATTCTTCTGCTCCATATCTAAAACTTTTAGTAGTTGATATAAATGCACTGTTGTTATCTTTTAGACTTGATCCAGAAATATGGGATATTATATTTTCTAATACATAAGATATATCATAATAGCTTATTGAGTATCTTTTAACTAATTCAGAAATATTTTTTATATCTTTTTCACTAAATTTTAAGTCTGCAGCTTTGTAATTATGTCTGTTTAATGCTTTTGTTATTAATCCTGCTACTATTTGATTTCTTATTTTTAAATTATTTTCATCATAATCATTTAATGCTCTATATACTCTCATGTTTAAATTCTCCTTCTTTTTTTAAAATCACACTTATAATATTTTAAAAAAATATAAAAAGCAATGTTATTTTGCCTTAACATTGCTTTTTATTAGTGATATTAGCCAGAAAATTACAAATACTATTAAGTTTGCTATAACAATAGTGGCACCTGTTGGAGTTTCTAGAATATATGAAAATGTTAAACCTACAACAAAACAGATAATTGAAATAATTGAAGAAGTAATAACCACACTTTTGAATTTTTTAACTATTTGCATAGCTGTTAATGTTGGAAATATTATTAAACTTGATATTAATAGTGAACCCATGATACGCATTCCAAGGACAACTACAATAGAACATAAGACTGCAAATATAACATTAAATAGTTCTACTTTGATACCAATTGATTTTGCAAATGTTTCATCAAATGTTATAGCAAATATCTTATTATATGTAAGAACATATAAAGCTATAACTATAATAGATAAAATGATAGATAGTATTAGATCACTATTATTAATTGATAGAACACTACCAAATAAATAGTTATTAATATCAGTATTAACTCCCTTAGTAATAGATATTGTAAATGTACCTATAGCTAGAGCACTTGCTGACATTAGTGCAATTAATGCATCACCATTAATCTTACTATTTTCATTAATTCTTAATATTAGAAATGATGTAATTATTACTATTGGAAGTGCAAACTCTATTGGTGCTACATTTAAAATAGTAGCTATCGCAAATGCTCCAAATCCTACGTGAGATAATCCATCACCAATCATTGAATTCTTTTTAAGTACCAAAGACACACCAACTAAAGATGCACATAAAGATATTAATATTCCTACAATAAGTGCTCTTTGCATGAATGAAAATGATAGCATGTCATTAATTATGTTTATCATGGTGCACCTCACTTACAAAATCTTTAGTTGTGCCAAAGAAATATTTTTCTTTTGATAAAGATAATATTTTATTTCCTATTAGATTATTATGATCTAAGTCATGAGTTATCATTATAACTGTTAATTCTTTTTCTTTATTTAATCTTATTAGTTCTTCATATAATTCTTTTTTAGAGTTATAGTCTAAGTTATTTGATGGTTCATCTAATATTATTAATTTAGATGTTGCTGCAAGACTTCTTGCAAGTAATACTTTTTGTCTTTGACCACCTGATAATTCAGAGAAATTCTTATCTTTTAGATTTTCTATTTTAAGAGCTTTTAAAGCTGCTAGAGCTCTACTTTTTTCTTCTTTATTATAAAATGGTCTTAATCCCATTTTATTTAATGTACCTGATAGTACTATTTCATATACTGATGCAGGGAAATTTTTATCTACTTTAGTTTCTTGAGGCATATAACCTATTAGTATCTTATTTAGATTATTATAAATTATTTTACCTTTCATAGGTTTTATTAGGCCTAGTATGCCTTTTATAAGTGTAGATTTACCAGCTCCATTTTGACCAACTACACATATAAAATCACCTTCATTTATTTCAAATGATAAGTTTTTTATTACTTCTTTATTATCATATCCTAAGTATAAGTTTTTAACATTTATTAAATTCATTAGTTCAACGCCTCTTTTAATACTTTAATATTTTCTTTCATTATATCTATATAAGTAATACCTTTATTAAAGTCACTTTCTTTTATATTATGAGCTGAGTTAAATTCTAAGACTTTAGTGTTAGTTTCACTTGCTATAGTATTTGCTATATTAGAATTAGATAATTCCATCTTAAGAATAACTGGAATATTATCTTCTTTAACTTTGTTTATTAGAAAAGATAATGTTTTAGAAGATGCTTCTGTTTGTTCTGAACAACCTGGAAATGCTGCATAGTAATCTAAACTATATTCATCCGCAAAGTATCTTAGTGGAAATCTATCTCCAATTATTATTTCTTTTCTTTTAGAACTAGATATAACACTTCTTATTTCTTTATCAATTGATTCTAATTCATTTATATAATTGCTAGCATTACTATCTAGTTCTTCTTTATCTTTTATAGATAATTCATCTATGTACTCATTTAACTTTCTAACTATTTTTATAGCATTTATTGGACTAGTCCATACATGTTCATCTATTTCTTCTTCATCTATTTCATCTTCTTCATCTTCGACTGACTCCATACCTTCTTTTAATTCTTCACTTTTAGTTTCTACTAGATCTATTAATCTTACTATCTTTTTATCAGATGTATCTATCGAAGATAAAATATCGTCTACCCACGTGTCTGACTCTCCACCTACATATATAAACATTTTACTATTTTCAATCAATTTTATATCTTTAGGTGTAGGTTCATATGTATGAGACTCACTTCCTGGTTTTAGAAGCATTTTTACTTCTATATTAGAATTATTATTAACTACCGCTCTTGCAAATTCATAAGATGGGTAATTTGTAGCTATTATTGAAATTTTATTATTATCTTCATTTTTATTGCATCCAGTTATTATGAAAGATACCAATAATATTAATATTATAGTTATTATTCTTTTCATTTAATTATCCTTTCTATTACACTCATCACATGTTCCGTTTAATACTAAGTTAATATCATTTAACTTAAATAAATGATCATTGTATATATGCTTTTTTAATTTATCTATAAAATTACAGTCTACATGTGTTATCTTTCCACATGTATCGCATTTTAGATAAAAGTGATTATTATTGTCACACGGAGTTAGATATTCATATTGAGTTTTATTATTATGAATAGTCTTTTTAAGTAAGCCTTTTTCTTCTAAGAAAGATATTTCACGATAGATGGTAGTTAATCCTACTCCATCTATTAATTCATATATATCTTTTGGGTAGAATGGCTTAGTTTGTTTTTTTATAATTTCTCTTATTTTTTCTTTTTGAGCTGTGTTATAGTTAGACATGAGATGCCTCCTTAATATGAAAATGATTTTCATATTGATTATAACACTTAATATTTAAATAGCAATAAAAAAGATTAACTAAATAGTTAATCTTAATCAAAGAATACATGGTTTGTTTTAGAAATAGCAAAAGCTACTAAGAATGCTATATCAATGTCTTCTTCTGCAACTTTTACTTGATATACAAATCTATTCATTATTACTACTGATTTATTTAAGTTAGACATTTCTATAGTAGCTACTAATTTATCTTTTTTTCTTAATTCATACATTATTCCAAGTTTACCATTTGTTTTATTTGGACTAATTGTATATCCCATGTTTGTTATATAGTTCCAAATATTTACTCCATCTATTTTAAAGTATGATTTAGTTCTTTCTCGTATTTCTAGCATGTCATCAAAATTATTGTTTTCTTCAATAGTTATTGTATGACCTATTTTATGTGTTTCTTCTGTATTAGTTATATGATTAATAAACTTATAATCAGATTTACCTATAATACCTTGTTTAGTCATTTTAGCTTCATAGACTACTGTTTTATTTTCATCTTCTAAGTAAAATCCTTGTTTAATAATCTTTTTTTCTGGTAAGAAAAGATATGTTTTAGCATTCATATTCAATTCCTCCCTTATAGGCTATCTTACCCATAAACTTCACTCCTATCTAACTAAATTATAACATATGTTTATTTATTTCAAATAAAAAAGAATACTTTTTAGTATTCTTAGTTATTATCTTTGCAATCGCAGTCTTCATTGTCAGAGCAATTGCAATTAT
>CAMOYX010000030.1 GCA_946630615.1 uncultured Mycoplasmatota bacterium | reverse complement strand
ACATTAATAAGCCTATGGTAATTTATAACGAGTATCATCACTTCGATTCTTGTCTTGCTCTAATTGATGATTTAGTTAAAAGAAACTTTAATAAAGATAATATCTATGATTACTTTAAAGTAGCTAATACTTTTGAAGAATTCAAAAGTATTATTAATTCTCTAAAGTAATATGCTATAATAACTCCCAACTAAGGGAGTTTTTTATATGAATAATATTAAAATTTACAAAAATCCAAATGATTTTAAAAAATACTTACAAACATTAAAGGGAACATATGTAGCAGAAGGTTCAGAAGGTAAAGTATATAGAATAAATAATGATGAAATATTTAAAAAATATATATACTATGATAAATATATGCTACAAAAGTATAATAAAGACATGCTAATGGAAAGTGATCTTAAATTAGATTCATTTATATTCCCAAGAGAAATGCATATAACAAATAAAGGAATAGTACTAGGCTATAAAGCTAAATATTTTCCAAATAATATGTTAGATCCACTTAACATACCGGATAACCTTAATATAGAATCATTAATTAAAGCTAGATTAAAGTTTATAGAAGATACTAAAGTAATAACAGAATATGGTTATTACTTATTTGAACTTGCAAATAATCTAATGTTTGATAATAAAAACTTAGTAGCAATAGATACTCTAGACTATGAAAAAAGAAAAGTAACTCTAGAAGAAAACATATCTATAATTGACTATGCTATATTAACACAATTACAATATAAATTCCCATATATTGATAATCTAGGAGAATTTGATAAAGAAATAGATAAAGTATATAAAAAGACATTACATAGATTCTAAATATAATAAAGACTGAAAATACCTATATTTTCAGTCTTTTATTATAAATAAAAATAAAAATCTTAAAAAACTAGTATAAAACTGCTATAATGTTACAAAGTAGAAGGTGAGTAATATGAAAGATAGATTTAAGAAATCTTATTTATTAATAAATATAGTATTACTAGTATTTATTTTTATATTATTATTAAATTTCTTTACTTTTAAACTTACTTCATTTTTATTTGTAATACCTATGACTTTAATACCATTTGGTATATTAGCTTTAATACTAGGTTATGAAAAGAAAAAACAAAGATTTACTTATGAATCTTTCTTTTATATTTTAGTATTTACTATATTATTTTTAATAATAACTTATCTATCAGGTTTATTTATAGGATTCGCTAAATCTATTTATAAACTAAATGTATCTAATCTATTAAATAATATACTACCTTATTTAATATTAATAATAACAAGTGAATTATTAAGATTTGAAATAGTAAGAAAAGGAGAAGGTAATAACTTAGCTTATGTATTAGTTACTATTTTATTTATATTAATAGACTCTACTATATACTTCACTACCTATGACATATCATCATTTGATGGAAAGATAAAGTTTGTATGTTTAATTGTATTACCTTCTACATTTAAAAATATTTTACTATTATATTTAACTAAACAAGGTGGAATGAGGCCTTCAATTACATATAGACTACTAATGGACCTAACAAGAGTGTTTATACTTCCTATAGCCCCTAATTTTGGCCTATATTTTGAATCTACAATATATACTATATTACCAATAATGCTATTAATGATAATTAATGCTAGTCTTAAAAAATTTAATAATAAAGAACAAGAAAAAATAACTATAAAGCATACATATACATATAAGTATGCATTACTAGCATTATTATTGTTATTTACTATCTCAATAAATATATTAGCTAGTTGTGCATTTAAGTATTGCTTAATCTCTATAGGTTCTAATTCTATGAACCCATTATTCTATAGAGGAGATGCAGTTATCTATGAAAAAGTAACTGATGTATCTAAACTTAATATTGGAGATATCATGGTGTTTAGAAAAGAAGGAAGAAGAGTAGTACATAGAATAATAGAAATAAAAATAATAGATGGAGAATACATCTTTTATACAAAAGGAGATAATAATAACTCAGAAGATGGATACCCTATAGTAAAAGAGGAAATAGACGGTAAATATATAACACATATAAAAGGACTTGGCATTATAAGTGTCCTATTATACGAAAGTTATGGAAAATAATTGACAAAGTGTTGTATTATATACATAGTAGATGGACTAGAGGATGATGTTTATGATAAAGAAAAGAATTGAAATAATTATATATATAATACTAGCTATCTTATCAATTGCTTGTTTAACTTTAGTATTAAACTTCTCAAAAATAAGAACAAATCAAAAGAAAATAGCTTATCATAAGACAGCTAATACTAGCTTTGTAACAGAGCTAAAAGACAATAGTTACTATAATACTAAATATTTAGAAAGCACATATAATGTTGTAGCTAACTTAATAGAAGCATTTAAAATAGATTATAACTATGTATATACTTTATCAGAAGATGCTAAATATAACTTAACTTATAGCTTAAAAGCATACTTAGAAGTATATGATAGTACTAATAACACTAAACCTATAGAAAAAAAAGAATATGAATTAGTACCAAGAACTGCTATAGAAGGAACTGGAAGTGTAATAAAAGTAGATTTATTAAATCAAACTATTGATTATCAAAACTATAATAAAATAGTACAAAACTGGAAAAAAGAAGTAACACCAGAAGCTAATTTAAGAATAGTATTTAATGTATCTTGGATAGGTGAAACAAATACTTTTGATAATCAAATAAATGATACTTACACTTCAACTATAAAAATACCAATTTCATCACTAAAAACTATTACTATTGAAAAACCAGCTAATGTAGATGAAAGTAACGTAATGACTGAAAAAGATGAACTACCAATGAAGTATAAGATTACTTTTGCTCTTATTATAGTAGTATTTGTAGCATGTCTAGTAAGAATATTCTTATATATTAATGAAATAAATGAAGAAAAAGATAAATATGAACAACAAATAAATAAAATACTAAGAGAATTTGATAGAGCTATAACTCAAGCTAAAGGTAAATTTACACTTAAAAAAGGTGATAACAACATAGAAGTAAATGACTTCTATGAAGTTATGGATGTACATGATAATTTAAATATACCAATAATATTCTATAGAAATAGTAAGAGAGAATGTTACTTTGCTATTAGAAATGAATCTACAGTATATTATTGTACTTTAAAGAAGAGTACAAATTTACAAAAAAATCATAAAACTAAAAAATAGTGTTTAATTATTTTTTAGTTTATGATATAACTAAAATAGGAGGACAGAGGAAATATGAAAGATAGTAAAAAAACATTATACACATTAGTAATTGCAGCATTAGTATTATCTGTAATCGGAATCTCAATTGGTTTTGCAGCAATGTCTACAGAACTAACTATTAATGGTACAACTACAGTAGTACCAGCTACATGGAAAATTAGATTCCAAAACTTATCAAAAGTAACAGGTGATGATGATTTAATCGTTACAGCACCTCAAATTACTTCTGATACACATATTGGTAACTATGCTCTTAAATTAACTAAACCTGGTGATATTGTTGAATACAAATTCGAAGTAGCTAACACTGGTAGCATCGATGCTATATTACAATCATTCACTATGAGTGATCCAACTATAACTGGTACTGGTGCTAATGCTGAAGAAGATGCAAGAATCGTTACAGATAACTTATTTTATTCTCTATCATATGAAGATGGCAGCGCTATCTTAGATGGTGATGAATTAAATAAGAATACATCTAAAAAAGTAATTCTAAGTGTTGAATATAATCCAGAAGCTACTGAATTACCAACTAATGAAGTGACTATTACTGGTATGGATGTAACATTCTTATATGCTCAAAAGTAGATAGTAATATCTACTTTTTTTATGCAATAAACTAATATAAAATGTTATAATGATTCATAGTAGGAGTAGATATATATGAGGAATAAGTACACTAACAATTTATTTATACCATTATTACTATTTCTTTTTATATCTCTATTAGGAATCTCAGTAGGATTTAGTTCAATGACTACATCCCTAACTATTAATGGACAAGCAGCATTTACTCCAGTAGATATGTTAAGAATAACTGCCTTTGAACCATTTGAATTATATAAATCTAATGAAATTAATAGATCACATACTTATAACTCTATAAGTACTCAGCTATCCCTAGAAGATAATACTTCATATGGAGTATATGAAGTAACAGTAGATAACCTAGGAGAAATAGCAAAAACTCTTGATAATGTTACAAGAGATATATTTTCTAATACTGAAATGAACTATGAAATAATAGGCTTATCAAATGGAACTATTATAAATCCTAAAAATAGTATTACATTTAAAATAAAATTTAAATATAAATCTAATATAGAAACTCCAACAGACTTAAACTTAAATACACACTTAGTATTTAACTTCCAAAACTATGTTGATGCAGAAACTAGTTACACTATTGTCTTTAATGCAAATGGTGGATCTGGTACTATGAATCCTATGTCATTATCATATGATGAATATAGAAGATTAAGTATTAATACATTTACTAAGGAAGGTTATACATTTAAAGGTTGGTCTACTACTGAAGATGGTACTGGTACATATTACAAGGATGGTGAGTCTGTAGTAAACCTAGCGAATGCCCAAGATACATTTAACTTATATGCTATATGGAGACCAGACTATGAAGATATATACTATGAAGGTACGTGTGCATTTGGTGGTAAGAATGCGTCTCTTCAAGGTAACTGTGCTACTGGTGATGATGGAGGTTTTATCTTAACTGATATTAAACCGTTCTCAGAAGATAACTATCAAAGAAGCTTTGAACTAAGCTTTACTATAACTGAATTATCTGATGCTAGAATAAATGCTAATAAAAAAGATACATTCTTTAGTATTATCTATGAAGCACAAGATAACATAAAAGGTACATTTCCAGGAACAGTTATGAGAATTGATTCTAAAAAAATTCTATTACAAGGTGGAGCAGGTTACTCTGATCGTACAAAGATATATTTAACTAAGAACGATGTATTAAATAAAGAATTTAGACTTATAAGATATAACAATGGTGAAACTAACATACTATATTACATGTTAGGTGACCAAGGACCATTTGTTCTAAAAGATGTTACAAATCTATATGCAACATTTGATACACCACTAACATTTGGAGCAAATATTCAAATAAATAATACAACCCCAGATAGATACGCTGAAGTATCTATCGATAATATCAAATTCGAATATTTAGATCATGCTAGAAGCTTAGATGAAATAGTTCATAAGAATGAAGTAATAGAAGAAACTGAAGACTTCAATACAGTATTCCAAGCAACTGGTCCATGTATCTTTAATGGACAAGCAGGTAACATCACAGGTGAAAACTGTACTAAGTATCATAATAGTAAGTATATAGATACAGGTATTAATTTATTTAGCTATGAAAACTATGAAAAAGATTTTGAAGTATCATTTACTATTAATGAATACGATCAAAGTGCTCAAGAAGTAGATCAAACAACAATACTAAATAACTTCTTAGAAAGAGTAGGAGCACTAGGTTATGGTACTGTATTAAGAAATAGTAGAAGTGGATTAGAATTTATAGCAAGAGATGGACATGGCAATGATAGTAGAGTATACCTTCCAAATAATAACCCTCAAAGAATAACTATTATAAGAAGTGATAATAAAATATGTTATAAAGTTAATGATGGTAATTATAAATTAATGGTAGATGTATCTGGTTTTAATGAACCATTTGATGTACCTCTAACTTTTGGAGCATCTATTAACTCATCAGGAGATCCATTTAGATATATAAAAGGTAGTTTATCTGATATTCAAATAAAACTAGGAGATATGGATCAAATTATTACATGTGAATAGCAAAAAGAAGTCAAATTATATTTGACTTCTTTTATATTTTCTAACTAACTCATTTGAATTAGCTTCATAATCATCTAAAGTACTTCTCTTAGAGTTAGATTCAGAAGCACACTTTTCTAAGTATTCAGTATATCTTCTTATATCATCATCTGTATATTTGTTAGATATATAGAATTTCTTAATAGCCATACTGTTTTCTCCATCAGGCATTCTTCTAAGTGGAGAAGTGCAGTGTGAGTAACTTTCTAAGTGTAATCCTTCATGTCCAGTATTCTTTGTTGAATAGTATGCTTTAGGATATATATTAGATAATTTATTAATTATATTTATTAATCCATTAGAGTCTCTATGTAATTCTTCTAATGCTGTTTTTAAGCTTTCTAAAGTAGCAATTTTATTTTCATCTTCTGCATGACATCTATATATAAATGGTAAATTATTTTTATAAAACCAATTACTTATATTGTAGTTAGTATATATCATTGCATTAGCTATAGTAGTTTCACCACTACCTTGGAAGTTATCATGGTGGAATACTTTATATATGTCTGACATATCATATATAGCACCAGTATATTTATTAACTTCATTTAATAATCTAATAGTGTCTTCTATTTGTTTATCATCGGTTCCATGCTTTAAGATGTGATCAAACTCACTATATGTCATATTATGATTAACTTTAATAGGTTTATTATTAATATCCATTTTAATTAAACTACCAGTTTCTTTATCTATATCAAAGAAGTAGTTTAAAGCAAAAGTAGTTACTCCTTCATTTAAACCAGCTATACCTCTAGATATTTCACTAGGATACATTGGTATACAACTATTACCCATGTATAAACTTCTTGTTCTTCTAGATGCTTCTAAGTAAAGAGATGATGATCTATCTAAGAAGTGCATTGGGTCTGCTATATGTACACCTAACTTGTATATTCCATCTTCCTCACTAATTGATAAAGCATCATCTATTTCCTTAGCATCTTTTCCATCAAAAGTTAATATAAATCTATCTACAGTAGGTGCATCTTGCATCTTCTTAAATTTAGATATTATATATTTACTTTCTAAGTTAATAGATGAACTAAATTTATCATGTATTTCATACTTATAATTTAAATCATCTAAAGTTTCTTCTACAAATTGTCCTTTAGTAGCAAATATAGCATTATAAATAAAATAATTAAACTTTTCTTTTTGAACATTACTATCAAATTTATATTTCTTTTGAGTATCTAAAAGAGTAGTTAATAATACTTTACGAGTACTATCATCTAACTTAATCTTATCACTAGCTATAATTGTTTTATAAACTTTCTCAAAATATATTAAATCATCTATAGGGCCTAAATTAGGATGATATACATATCTTAATAATTCAGATATATATCTATTTAATACCCTTTCTATTAAAGGAATATTATTAATATCTAGTGAATTAACTAGATATGGATATTTTTCTAAAATATAATTAAATACATTTAAATTCTTAATATCAAATGTAATATAATCTATAAACTTATTAGTAGTAGGGTCAAATCTCTTTATACCAAATAGATTAGCCATTTCTCTTTCTAGTTCAACCATTATAGTTTTAAGTTTTTCATAATTAGTTTGATTAGTCTCTGTTAAATAGCTTGGCTTAGCTCTTAAAACTGCTGCTAGCTCGTTATAAATGTAAACAAAATCATTTACTAGTTCTTTTCTTGAATGATCTTGTAATTGACCTAAAAAGCCTTTTAAAAAGAATAGTAAAGTTGATAAGTAATCATATCCTTCAGTACTATCATAATCAAAAGAAGCTATATCTTCTTTTAATATTTCAATAGACGCAAGTATAACTTTTAATTGTTTTCTTTTTAATATCTCTTCATAATTATTAGTTTTAAAAAAATTTCTTATTTCGGAAACATAAGAATTAACATTTTCTTTAATGTCTCCTTCATAACCTTCAAAATATCTACTTAATTCCATACAAAAATCCACCCAATCCCTCTAATTAGCCTTATAATACTGCATATTATTGGATAAAAAAAGTATATATATAACTTGCCAAATATGGTATACTAACGATGTAACGCTCTAGTGGCGGAATTGGTAGACGCACGGGACTCAAAATCCCGCGAAGCAATTCATGTGGGTTCGAGTCCCACCTGGAGCACCAGTGTTAAATTAACGAACTTTTATAGTTCGTTTTTTTTATTGCTTTTTTATTAAAAATAGCATTGAGAACGTACATTTGTACGTATATAATAAACCACAAATTAAAAGGAAGGTGATAGCAATATATAGAGATAAAATGCAACTAAATAATAACGAAAAGGTGACAAATTGTCACCGAATGAAATTAATAGTAATAAAGAATATACACACAGTAAAGTATCGGTGGTAACACCGTAAGTCTTTAAATAACTAACATAAATAATAGAAAGGAACATACATGAACAATAATAAAAGAAAGACAGAAATACAAGTAAAAAACAATATAATTGGTATACTTAGAATAGGAGAATTTGACTATATATCACTTACTGATTTAGCAAGATATTCTAATCCTGACAATCCAGCAAATGTAATTATACATTGGATGAGTAACAAGGGTACATATGATTATATTGGGTTATGGGAACAACTAAACAATCCCAATTTTAATTTCACGGAATTCAGTGAAATTAAAATTAAAGAAGTTGGATATCCATCATTTACACTTAGTCCAAAAAGATGGATAGAAAAAACAAATGCGATTGGTATTTATTCCAAGGGTGGAAAATATAGTATTGGAACATTTGCACATCCGGATATTGCATTTGAATTTGCTAGCTGGTTAAGTCCAGAATTTAAATTATATCTAATTAAAGAATTTCAAAGATTAAAAAAGAATGAAGGATATCAACAAAAAAGAGAGTGGAATGCAACAAGGTTACTATCTAAAGCAAATTATACCGTTCATACAGATGCAGTAAAAAAATACATTGTCCCAATACTTAGTGATAATCAAAAAAGAGCAATATATGCGGAAGAGGCAGAAGTATTAAATGTAGCATTATTTGGAATGACATCTAAAGAGTGGAGCAAATCTAATCCAGAACTCTCTAAAGAAGGAAATATTAGAGATTATGCAGACTTATTACATTTGGTAATACTAAATAATTTAGAAAACTCGAATGCAGAATTTATTAAATTAGGATTAACTCAAAATGAAAGACTAATAAAGCTAAATGAATCTGCAAGAAACCAAATGGAAATATTAAAAAATAATCATAAAATAAAAGAATTAGAAATATTACAAAAACAAGTAAATAAATACAATACTATAGAATAATTAAAATAAAATAATTCTATATGTTATGTAATGATGAAAAAGTGTC
>CAMOYX010000029.1 GCA_946630615.1 uncultured Mycoplasmatota bacterium | reverse complement strand
TGTTTATATGGTTACTTCATCTACATTACAAAGTTTAAATAGGTTTAAGTATGTTTATATTACAAGTTTAAGTGGATATTTAGTAAATGCAATCCTTGATGTACCTTTAATGTTATTATGTAATAAGTTAGGTTTAGAGCCATGTTTAGGCGCTATTATAGCTAGTGTATTAGGATATGTATTCTCATTTACAAGTGCATTAATAGTTATGAATAAAGATCATAAGTTAAAGTATTATGATACTTTGAAAGTATTAGTTAAATTAATTATTCCTACTATTTTAATGGGTATAATAGTATTTATATTAAGGTATATAATACCAATTAATTATGATAATACTATTTCTAGATTATTATTTATAAGTGTATCTACTTTATTTAAAGAATTAGTATATTTATATTTAATATATAAGAATGGGGTATTAGATCATGTTTTTGGTAAAGATTATATTAATAGAATTGTTAGTAAGATAACTTTTGGTAAAGTAAAACTATATAAATAGTTTTACTTTTTTTATATGTAAAAGAGATTTTTGTTCTTTTTATAAAATTATTAATGTGCTATACTTTAATTAAGGTGGATGCTTATGTTAGGACAACCGTTTATTAATCCGTCACTTTCTAAAGCTATTGAAGATTATTTAAAATATAAGGATAATCCAAGTGATGAACACAATTTTGATTATTTAGTAAGTATTGTAAGAACTTTAATATATATATATGGAGAATTAGATATTATTAACCCTTATATAACTCAGAATGAACATTCTATGGGTGGATTCGATAATAATATTGTTAAGTTTGGATTTCCATCTGATTTATTAGAGGATTTTAAGAATTCTTTTGTAACATATGATCAAGAAGTAGCAAGTAATGCTAAACCAAATGTATCATTTACTAAATTACAAAAGTATATGATAGATATGTTTTTTTATAAAAAGAGAAGCTTAAATTTACCTGATAGTACTTTAGAGGAAATAAAGAAATTCTTATATATTCGTGAAAATCAAGAAGTACATTATGCTAAGTTAAGAGATATTTGTTTAACAGATTTTGATGAAATAGATTTGTATTTTAGAAGTAAGCAATATGAATTTATGCATAACTTTAATTTATCGGTAGTTACAAGAGAAACACTTATTTCTGATGCTTATATATTAATGGGATATCAAATGAGTCAAATTAATAGTTTAAATGATTATGATTTAAAAAGAGTTAATGATCAAATATATAAAAAATTTCAAGTTGATCCAAATGCATCTAATAAAGATGAATTATTATTTAAAGCAGTTAATTATTATAAGAAATATGGTAATAAATTAACTACTGGTAATGGATTTGTAGATTTCTTACTTATATTATCTGTTATTAGTACTGCTTTATTTGTAGGATTACTTTGTGTACTTAATATTATTTAGGGGGATTTATGAAACATATTAAACTTGATGATATAAGTTACTTAGTCATGAGAAATGAAAGAGATGCTTTAAATATGGAAGAATTAAATGAAGCATGGACTGATTATTTTAAAGACTTTGATTACATACTTGGAGATTATGCTTATGGTAAATTAAGACTTAAAGGATTTAATAGTAAAACTAATAAAAACTTTAAGGCTATTAATGATATTGATAAAGTAGATGAGTATTTAGAAAAGTACTGTGCTTATCAATGTCGTTACTTCTTAATAAGTAAAGATAATAACGAGGGAGTTTAGGTTAACTCCTTCTTTTTTCTTTATTATACTTATGTTATTATAATGCTTGATTTTATTTATATTAATATAAAGGAGATGTTATAAATGAGACTTAGAAGAGTTAAAAATGCTTTTGAAACTATAACTGAATCTAAATACTATATTGAACCTAAGTATAAGGGGTGTGCAAAGAAGATTTTTAATAATGATAATCCAATATGCCTAGAAATAGGAATGGGTAAAGGAGACTTTGTAATAGGAATGGCAAAGCTACATCCTGAGATTAACTTTATTGGAATTGAACAAGCTGATTCAGTTCTAGTTAGAGCTATACAAAAACTAGAAAGTGAAAAAGAGTTTATTCCAAATCTTAGAGTGATGCTTTTTAATGCTTTTGATATAGATGAAGCTTTTTCAAATGAAATAGACACTATTTATTTAAATTTCTCTGATCCTTGGCCTAAGAATAGACATCATAAAAGAAGACTTACATCTTTAACAATACTTGATAAATATGACAAAGTATTTAAAAATGACTCACATATAGTAATGAAGACTGATAATAAAGTGTTATTTGGGGACTCTATAGTTACTTTATCAGAACATGGATATAAATTTAGTGAAGTATATTTAGATTTACACAGTGTAGTTAAGGAAAATGTAGAAACTGAATATGAAAAGAAATTTGTTAGTAAGGGAGTTACTATAAATTATTTAGATGCTAAATTTACAAAAGAATAAAAGATTGATATACTTTTTATGAAAGATTTGAGGTAATCTCATGAAGAAAAAAAGAGTTTTATTTTTAATTTTAATAGTAACATTCTTACTTACAGGATGTACTTTAGTTAATGAAGATAACTATGAAGAAGTTATTGCTGATTCTTTTAGAGGAAATATGATTTCTAATACTAGTAGAGTAGGATATAAATATTATTTACCTAGAACTATGAAGGTATTAAAAAGAGTATCTGCTAATGAGATATTATCAGATAATGTTAATAACTATTATTTATTTGTTGATAGAACTTCATATTTTAATAAAACTGAGATGAATTATACTTATTCTACTGATGCAGTATTTAGTAAGGAATTTAGCAATGGGGATGCGACTGGATACCTAGTAGTAACTAAGAATAATGGGGAAGGTTATTATGTTGAAATTCAATATAATTATGCTAAAATAGAGGTAATGGTAAGAAAAGATGTATGTGACGCTATTGCTAAAAGTATGAGTATTTTAAGCAGTCTAACTTACCAAGATGTTGTTATAGAAGAACTTTTAAGAAGTGATAATAAATCATCTTCAGAAGTTATGTATAATATATTTGAAGAAGCAGATACAACATCTGATTATATGGATGTACTAAAAGAGTATGGTACATATCAAGAGGAAACTAAAGAAGTTGATCCTGATTTCATTAGGAAGTAGTTGGAGGAATCAATATGGGATTATTTAATAAATTAAAAGATGTACTATTCGATGAAGAAGTTATTGAAGAAGAAGTAGAAGTTAAAGAACCTAAAAAAGAAATCAAAGTACAAAAAGAAGAAACACCAAAAGTCGAAAATGAATTAAACTTTAAAGATTTTAAAGAACCTGTAAAAGAAGAAGTTAAACCAGTAGAAACTGATAGAGATTTATTTAAAAATGAAAAAGCTTTTGGTTTTCCATTTGATGATGACTTTGATGATTTTGAACCAGTAAAAGAAGAAGTTAAAAAGCAAGAAAGACCTACACGTGGAGTTAACTTAATTGATTATGATAGAAGAGATGATAAAGTAAGACGTGACTTAAGAACTAATACTACGACTAGTAGAAGTGATTTAGTTAGTCCTGTTACTACTAATAAAGGTAGAGTATATTCTGCTGAATCAACAAGAGAAATTGGCAAGAGAAAGTTTAAACCAAGTGTTGTAATATCTCCTGTATATGGTGTATTAAATCAAGATTACACTAAAGAAGATATTCAAGTACTAGAAAAACCAAAGTCTTATGATGTTGATGAAGTAAGAAAAAGAGCTTTTGGAACTCTTGAAAAACAACAAGAGGAGTCTTTAGTTAAAGAAAGCGTTGTTACTATAGAAAAAGAAGAACCAATTAAGGAAATTCCAAGAAGAGTTGAAGTAGAAATACCTCAATTAAGTAAACCAATTAAAAAAGAAGAAGTAGAAGAAAAAGAAATTATATTTGATGATAATGATTTCGAAGATGAAAATACATTAACAAATATTAATATCGAAGAAGATATTAAAGATGTTAATGAAGTATCATCAAATGATGCGGATGATTTAATTAATGAATTGAATAATATATCGGAAGAAGAAAATAAAACAGAAACAAGTAGTAAAACAAACGAAGAACTTGATAACGACTTATTTGATTTAATAGATTCTATGTATGAAGATAAGGAGGATTAGAAAATGAGTTTTTTATTAGAATTTTTACCAATTATTATTTATATATTATTAATAATATTATTAATAATAGGAATTGTTTTAGCTATTAAATGTTTAGTTACTTTAGATAAGGTTGATCAAGTAGTAACTAATATTAATAAGAAAGTAAGAAGTCTAGATGGAGTATTTAATGTAATTGATAATACTACAGATAGAATCGTATTTGTAGCTGACAAGGTTATTGAAGGTATTACAAGTTTAGTTGTAGATCTTTTAAAAAATAATAAAAAAAATAAAGTAGCTAAGAAAGAAAAAGAAGATTAGCTATGAAAGATAGAAAGAAATTCCTTCTAGGTCTTTCTTTAGGATCTTTTATAGGTCTAGTATTTGCTTCAGGGTCTAAACATAATAAGACTAGAGAAAAGCTTACTCATGATGCAAAAGATTTATCTAAGTTAGTTAGTACTATGTCATACGATAAGCTATTTGATGGTATCTTAGAAAAAGCTAATAATTTATCAAATGATATTCATAACATTTCTAAAAATCTTACTATAGAAGATGTAGAAGAAAAGATAGGTAAAGTTAATGAAACATTTGATAGTCTTATAATTGAAGCTAATAAATTAGAATTAAAAAGCATTAGTCATTTATTAACTGACTTAAAAGAATATTTAATTGATTATTTGAATAATTTAAGCATGGATATAAGTGAGAAGAATAAAGAATTAGATGTTAAGATTAAAATGGATAGCTATAAGATAAAAAAAGACTTAGAAGCTAGATCTAAGGAAAAGAAAAAAAGAAAAAGAAAGAAAAAGATTATTACAAACTAAAAGAAGAAAACTATATGTTTTCTTCTTTTTATATTAAATCATCAATGTATCTTTTTAATTTTTTTGAATCTTTTCCAAAGATTATTTTTAATTGATTATCTACTTCAACAATACCTTTGGCACCTAATTTTGTAATTCCTTCTTTATCAACGATACTTACATTTTTAAGTATTACTTTAAAACGTGACATATTACACTCAGCGTTTATTATATTATCTTTACCGCCTAAATATTCTAATAATTTATTTGCTTCTAAATTAAAGTCTTTTCTCATTAATTTAGCAACAATTAAGGAAATAATTATTAATACTAGAATAATAATAAGGTATGTTATCCAATTATCCATATATTACACCTCAATAAAATTATACACACTTTCTAGTTTGTTTACAACTTTGTTTTATTTATGCTATAATTTTTGTTATAGATAGGTGTAGGTGAATTTGTATGAATAATTCTAATATCCAAAAGATTT
Organism: uncultured Mycoplasmatota bacterium; assembly: GCA_946630615.1. Taxonomy (GTDB): domain Bacteria; phylum Bacillota_I; class Bacilli_A; order RF39; family UBA660; genus Ventrenecus. Next base: position 3,977 of record CAMOYX010000029.1, on the reverse strand, counting down.
CTAATGATTTAAGAAGATTACCTGTTATGTATGACAATCTATTTAAGAACAAGGAAAATCTTTCATTAGCTACTGTTTATGATTATATAAATGATTTTAATAATTTTATTAGTTTTCGTGATAATTTAGAAAGTAAAATTAATAGTTTATCTAATGATGTACGTGATGAATATAAAGATCAATTTAATAAATTAGTAGATTCTTATAGACAATCTATAGAAGCTATTAATACTGCTTTAAATAATTATCGTAAATCTTTAGATGTTTATAAATTAAATGATGAATTAAATGCTATTAATAAACCTAGTGTAGAAGAAGAATCACCATTTATTGAAATTACTCCAGATAATGAGGAGAATATGGAAGATAATAATGATTATATTAATTTATTCGAAGATAATGATTTAGATTTAGATATTGATCAAATACCTACAATTAGTGAATTTACAAATAACTATGAAATGCCTTTAGAAGAAACTTTAAATAAAAATGTTCCAAATTTAGAAGATGTAGAATCTGGAGATGATTCTTCAACTTCTGATGATGATATTTTTGAAGAAGTAGATTTAGATAATCCTTTAGAAATTGATAGTCCTGCAAATATTCAAAAAATAGAAGATAATACTTTAAAAGAAGAAAAAGAAGAGGAAGAAGAATCTAAAAAGGAAGAAAATGATTTAGAAGAATCAAATCAAACTATAGTTAATAATATTAAAAATGATATTAATGAAATAAGTAATATTTATAATAAGGTTATGAGTGATATTGATAACTTTAATACTGAATCTTATGATGCTACTTATACTTTTTATAATGATGTATTAAGACTTAACTATCAAATTGCAAAAGCTAAGAATGAAGTAAATATTATAAGTGATGGATATAAACCTGAGTTAGAAAGTTTATTAGCAGAAAAATATACTAAGAACATGGAATTAGTTGTAGAAGACTTAAATGCTATAGTTAGCCGTTATAGAGAGGAATATAGTAATATTTCATTATTAGATTATTTACTTAAAAATTTAGATAGAAGAGTAGAACCTAGTCTAAGTTCTTCTTCATATAATAAGACTGAAGAAATATATAAATTATTTAAAAAGACTTTAATAGATGATATTGATAAGATTGATGTTATAAATGAAGAAACTTTAATTAATTATTTTGATAAATATAATAAATTCTTAGATAAAGATAAAGAAATAAGAAATAAATTAACTAGTGCTCCTAATAATAGTGAAGTTGAAAAGATTACTGAAACTATTAATAAGTTCTGGGATGATAATGAAGTAATAGAATATTTTAATTATATTCAAGAAGTATATAAAGAATACTCTACGAAAAAGATTAGTTCTGTAGAAGCTTCTAAGGCTATTAAAGCTTTAAAAACTTATAAGGATGCTTTAATTAATGGTAGTGATAAAGCTGTTACAGATGGTTTATTAAGAAACTTAAATATTGAATCATGGGCTATTATTGGTAAGAAATATGAAGATTTTATAAAGAAATTTAAGAAGGAAGAAATAGTAGAAGTTAAGGAAGATAAAACTATTAATCCAAATGAAATAGAATCAAGATTAATTGATATTAGAAATGATATTTTAAGTTCTATTGATAAATTAGCTATTATTGATAGTGATGCTACAAATGAATTTATAGCTCATTTCGAAGAATTAGATAGTTATATTAAAGGTTTAGAAACTTCTAATAATGAAGAAGTAAAAGATGTTATTCATAGATTCTTTAATGATTTAATTAATAAATTAACTATTAGATCTATTAGAGATTTTAATCAATACTATGCTAATACCAAAGATAATGCTACTTATGTAAATTATTTAAGAAGTGTTGCTAGGTTAGTTAAAGGTATAGAACATAATTTAGATTATAAGAATGTTAAAAAAGATGCATATGAAGTTTTAAATGCATATAAGAAGTATATTGGTAAAGAACCATTATTTAGTGTTGCAGGTGATTTAACTGACTATGTTAAGAATACTGAAGTTAAAGAACAAAATACTAAAGATCCTAACATTGTAGATTTATCTGAAGATGATGTTAGATTTGTTGATACAACTAGTATTCCTCTTGTTACTGAAAAAGAAGAAGTTAAGTATGCTATAGCTGAACAAGCTAAGGTTCTTTATAGAAGATTAATGGATTTTAGACTTAGATATGATAAAGAATTAGAAGAAGTTTCATCTAAGAAAACTATAGATAAGAATGAATTTGAATTATATAAACTATCATTATTAGTAGATTTAAAATCAAGCTATAATTTAAATGAACAATATCTTTCATTATTTGAAACTCCTGAAAAGATTACTTTAGATAATTATATTAAAATTCAAAGTGATAAGTCTTTATTAAAAGAACATTCAGATTTAATTGATATAGATAGAAAAGTATATGAAGTACTTGGTCAAAGATTTAAAGAAGAATTAAAGAGTCAAAGAAAAACAGAAGAAGCTAAAGAAAATAAAGAAGAAAAAGATAAGTCTATTTTAGATAGATTTGTTGGAAAGATTAATGATATTAAATCTAAAGTATTTAAAGTAGTTGGTGAGTTACCAGAAAAAGCTAGAGAAGCATTAAAGATGAAGAAGAAAGATGCTTTAAGAGCTGCATTTGTATCATTAGCATCTTTAGGTGTAGTTGGATTTGCTGATTCAGTAAATACTCAAAACAATGTTAATGCTAGTGCTATCGAAACTAATATGGATGGCGATATGTTAGATGATAAAGCAATAGAAGAAGTTGTAAGTACAGTAGAAGAACCAAGTTTCACTAATCCTAATACTACTATGGAAGAACCAGGAGATACTATAGAAAATGCTATAGAAGAAGAAAAAGATCCAGTTGTAATTAATGGTGTAGAATATCAAATGGAAGATGATGGATTACTTGGTGAAATTACTATAGGAGATTATGTTACTAAAACAAATCCAAAAATTAGTAGTTCAATGTATCAAGAAAGTACAGCACATGCATATTTTGATGATGAGCCTTCAGTTGTTGTTGGTGTAGTATATGCAAATCATGAAAATGACACTAGAGTAGTTGCTAAAACTATGGAAGATTGTAAGAAGTGTTTAGAACATGGTGGATATCCAGTTATGTACAAAGTAGTTAATGCTAGAGTTTATGAAAAATATGCTGGTAATATAGATGATATTAATAAAATTGTCGAAGGATATTTAGCAAAAGAGGATGTTATGGAAGTAAGTCCAGATGAAGTATCTGAATATTTAGAAGTAGGAAGGAGCTTATAATGGTAGCAAATAATATTGTTGAGATTGAGGGAGTAAACTATGCTGTAGTTGAAACATTTGATATAGATAATAATAAATATGCTTTAATTGCTCCAATGGAGGGTGAAGAACCTAACATTAATAAATCTTCTGTTATTAGATTAGAAGATGGATTTGTATATCCTGTAGATCAAGAAGAAGAGAAACAAAAAGTTGCTAAAAAACTTAACGAATTAATGAATGCTAATTAAACTAGTTCTTTATGAACTAGTTTTTTAATTGATATTTAAATAGATTACTGCTAAAATGTTTTTAGTATAAATGTAGAATAAGAGGGATAGTCATGAATAATGATCAAAATAATTTACTTAATGGAATGAATGGTGTAGGAACATTTACTAATAGTACAAATCTAGGTCCTGTTCCAAATCCAAATGATAATTTATTAAATCAAAATATGCCTATGAATAATTCAAATATGGCTTCAAATATTTCTAGTGTAAATTCAAATGGTGAAGTACCTTCTATGAATAATATGAATGTAGTACCTACAATAGATATGAATGCTACTCCAGTACCTTCAGCTATTAGCAGCCCTGAAGTACCTAATCCTGTAGTTCCTCCTGTAGTAAATAATATGCCAATTAATAGTAATCCAGTTACTAATGAAGTACCTTTTGAACCTATTAATCTACAACCAATGGGTAGAATTGAACCTGTAGTTGAAGC
>CAMOYX010000028.1 GCA_946630615.1 uncultured Mycoplasmatota bacterium | reverse complement strand
ATTGTGGTCTGTAGTTTGTGAAGAATGGAGTATGACGTCCACCTTCTTCTTTAGTTAATACGTAAACAGATGCAGTGAATTTGTGGTGTGGAGTAACTGAACCTGGTTTAGCAAGTACTTGTCCTCTTTCAACTTCGTCTCTAGAAACACCTCTTAATAATACACCAGCGTTGTCTCCAGCTTCAGCGAAGTCTAAAGTCTTACGGAACATTTCGATACCTGTAGCAACAGTTTTCTTAGTATCCTTTAAACCAACGATTTCAACTTCATCGTTAACTTTTAACATACCTCTTTCAACACGTCCAGTAACAACTGTACCACGTCCTGAAATAGTAAATACGTCTTCAATTGACATTAAGAATGGTTTGTCTGTATCTCTAGTTGGAGATGGGATGTATTCATCAACAGCAGCCATTAAATCACGAATTGATTGTTTAGCTTTTTCATCGCCTTCTAAAGCCTTAAGAGCAGAACCTCTTATGATTGGACAATCTCTGTCGAAATTGTATTCAGCTAACATATCTCTGATTTCTTCTTCTACTAAGTCAAGAAGTTCAGGATCGTCAACTTGATCGCATTTATTTAAATAAACAACGATTTTAGGTACACCTACTTGACGTGCAAGTAAGATGTGTTCTCTTGTTTGAGGCATTGGACCGTCAGATGCACTAACAACTAGGATAGCACCATCCATTTGAGCAGCACCAGTGATCATGTTCTTAACATAGTCAGCGTGGCCTGGACAGTCAACGTGAGCATAGTGACGTTTTTCAGTTTGATACTCAACGTGAGCAGTATTAATAGTTATACCTCTTGCTCTTTCTTCTGGAGCTTTGTCGATATTTGCATAATCTGTAAATGTAGCTCCACCATTTTCAGCTAAAACGTATGTAATAGCTGCAGTTAATGTTGTTTTACCGTGGTCTACGTGACCAATAGTACCAATATTAACGTGTTCTTTCGAACGATCAAATTTTTCTCTTGCCATTTGATATATCTCCTTTCATTTAAATATTCTATCTAATGGATTTATAATTTTCAAGTGTTTATTATTTAACTATTTTATTAGTTAACACTATTCTTTTTAATGATTTCATCTGAGATAGATTTTGGTACTGGTTCATAGTGATCTAATACCATTGAGTAATTACCTCTACCTTGTGATGAACTTCTTAATGTAGTTGCATAACCAAACATTTCTGCTAATGGAACCATAGCTTCGATTTGAAGTGCGTTACCTCTTGATTCTTGTCCAATTGGTCTACCTCTTCTAGAAGTTAAGTCACCCATTACGTTACCTAAGTATTCTTCAGGAACTACTACAGAAACTTTCATGATTGGTTCTAAGATAACTGGTTGACACTTATTCTTAGTTTCCTTTAATGCTAAGCTTGCAGCTACTTTGAATGCCATTTCAGATGAGTCTACTTCGTGGTAAGAACCATCATGTAATGTAGCTTTAATATCTACAACTGGATATCCAGCTAAGATACCACCCTTAATAGCATCTTGTAATCCTTTATCAACAACTGGGATGTATTCTCTAGGAACTACACCACCAACAACTTCGTCAACGAATTCATAACCCTTACCAGGATTTGGTTCGAATTTAATCCATACGTGACCGTATTGTCCTCTACCACCTGATTGTTTAATGTATTTACCTTCACAATCACCAGCAGTTTGGATTGTTTCACGGTAAGCAACTTGTGGTTTACCGATTTCACATTCAACACCGAATTCTCTTCTTAATCTTTCAACTTGAACTTCTAAGTGTAACTCACCCATACCAGAAATAATAGTTTGGCCAGTTTCAACATCAGTTTTGAATTTGAAAGTTGGATCTTCTTCAGCTAATTTTTGTAGAGCTGTAGCCATCTTATCTTGATCACCTTTTGATTTTGGTTCAATAGCTTGATCAATTACTGGAGCTGGGAATTCCATTCCCTTCATAACTACTGGATTCTTTTCATCACATAATGTGTCAGCAGTAGTTGTGCTCTTTAAACCTACAGCAGCAGCAATTTCACCACAGAAGCATTCTGAAATTTCAGTTCTTGTGTTAGCGTGCATTCTTAAGATACGTCCGATTCTTTCTTTAACACCCTTAGTGCTGTTTAATACGTAAGAACCAGCTTCTAATTTACCAGAGTAAACTCTGAAGAATGCTAAACGACCTACAAATGGGTCTGTCATAATTTTGAATGCTAAAGCAGTAAATGGTTCAGAATCACTTGGCTTACGCTTAACGTCTTCACCAGTTTTTGGATTAAAGCATTCAATTGCTTCAACGTCAGTTGGAGCTGGTAAGTAGTCAACAATTGCATCTAATAATAATTTGATACCCTTGTTACCTAAAGCAGTACCACACATAACTGGGAAGAATTTAGCTTCAAGTGTACCTTTACGGATACAAGCTTTAATTTCATCAACAGTTAGTTCTTCACCGCTTAAATATTTTTCCATTATTGCGTCATCAAATTCAACAACTTTTTCAACTAATTCGTTGTGTTTGATTTCTGCAATATCTTTTAAATCAGCTGGAATTTCAATTTCTTCCATAGTTTCGTTTTCGTCACCTACGAAGTGAATAGCTTTCATAGTTACTAAGTCGATAACTCCACTAAATTCTGATTCTTTACCAATTGGCCATTCGATTGGTTTAGTATCTACACCAAGTCTATCTTTGATAGTACCTAAAGTGTATTCGAAATCTGCACCCATCTTGTCCATTTTGTTAGCAAAGAACATTCTTGGAACTTTGAATTCATCAGCTTGACGCCATACAGTTTCTGATTGAGGTTCAACACCAGCTTGAGAGTCTAGAAGTGTAACAGCACCGTCTAATACTCTTAATGATCTTGAAACTTCTACTGTAAAGTCTACGTGGCCTGGGGTATCAATAATATTTAGACGATATCCATTCCAGTGAGCAGTAGTTGCTGCTGAAGTAATTGTGATACCTCTTTCTTTTTCTTGGTCCATCCAGTCCATTTGAGATTCACCATCATGTGTTTCTCCAATTTTGTGTGTAACATGTGTTAAGAATAAGATTCTTTCTGTACAAGTAGTCTTACCTGCATCAATGTGAGCCATGATACCAATGTTACGAACTTTATTTATTGGTACGTCTCTATTTGCCATTCAAAACACCTACCATCTATAATGTGCGAAAGCTTTATTAGCTTCTGCCATTCTGTGAGTTTCCTCACGTTTTTTACAAGCACCACCTGTGCCGTTTGCAGCGTCCATGATTTCTGCTGCTAATTTTTCAGCCATACCTTTACCAGATCTTAATTTGGCATATTGAATTAGCCATCTAAGAGCTAGAGCTTGTGCACGTTCTGGGCTAACTTCAAGAGGAACTTGAACGTTAGATCCACCTACACGTCTAGATTTTACTTCTAGAGCAGGCTTAATGTTTTCAAGTGCTTTTGAGTAAACGTCGATTGCTGGTTCACCAGTTTTTTTGCTTACAATTTCGAAAGCACCATAAAGTATCTTTTGAGCAGTACCTTTTTTACCGCCAATCATAATTTGATTAATAGTTTTAGTAACTACTTTTGAATTATAGACTGAATCAGGAAGTACGTCTCTTTTTAAAGATGCTCTTTTACGCATAGTTTATTCTCCTTCCTTAATTTATTTTTTGTTTAATTACTTAGCTGATGGTTTTTTAGTACCGTATTTAGAACGGCTTTGTTTACGATCGTTAACTCCTTGAGTATCTAGAGTACCACGAACAATGTGATATCTAACACCGATTAAGTCTTTAACACGACCACCTCTAACTAAAACAACACTGTGTTCTTGTAAGTTGTGTCCTTCACCTGGAATGTAAGCATTAATCTCACGTCCGTTAGAAAGTCTTACACGAGCATATTTTCTTAACGCTGAGTTTGGTTTCTTAGGTGTAGTAGTTGCTACACGAGTACAAACTCCTCTTTTTTGTGGAGAAGGTAAGCTAGTAGATTTTCTTTCTAAAGTATTGAAACCAATACCAAGTACTGGAGATTTAGATTTTCTAATCTTCTTTCCTCTTCCCTTTTTTACAAGTTGGTTAATAGTTGCCATATGAGCTCCTTTCCATTAACACACATCCTGGTGTGTCAATTTTCTCTTTTTTATAGGATTAACCGAAGCTAATCCCAAAATAAAAAGTCGCAATTAATATATCATTGCAACTTTTAATAGTCAAGAGTTTTTAATACTCTATTTATATATTATTTATGTAAGTTCTTTGTGTATCTTATGTTATTTCTTTTAGTTTCTAAATCGTTTATTGTTTCATCATCAATAGCATATTTAAAACCACCATTGTATTTATTATTAAGGCCATATTTTTTTAATAATAGTTTTGCTCTTAGTTCTTTTAATACAATTCCTGCATACATACTAATCATAAAAGTTGTAAATAACCCAACATGTATTCTGTCTAATTTACTGCTTTTTTGTTCTTCAGTTATTTCTGTTAGTTTATAATCATCGTAATCTATTGACACAATATGCGCATCAATACTTTTTTTATCAGTTTTTTCGTCAATTATTGTTTTAACGTTTGGTTCTACATAATCTAAGAAACTAGTATCTAATTCTACTAATCTATTAGCATTTTCGATAGATATTTCTTTAGGCGAATAAATGCTTCTTACTGTTTTATCTTCCTTAGGTTCATTTACGATTATATAGTTTTTGCCTTCTTCAGATTTATCTTTAATGTCATCTATAGTTTCATTAACTAACTCATTATCTACTAAATCATATGTATATTCTTTATATGTTGGTGATTTAGTTAAATCGTATTGGTAACCAATACCTCTTTCAAATTTATTATTTAATGTTCCTACAATTAGAGAAATAGCTCCCCATCTGATTAAGAAACGAGTTTTTTTATATTTGTTTAATTCCTTTTTTGCTTCTTTTAATTTTCTAATATCTTCATCTAGTTCTTTTGCTGTTTCATCATGCAATAATTTATATTCATTAGTAGTCATTTTAGTTTTCCCCCTTTAAAACAAGTGTTATTCTAGCATCAAATAAAAAGAAATGCAAATTTTAGCATTTCTTATGTAATAAAGATATAAAGAATCCTTCATATTCATTTGTAGGGCATACTTTAATTACTTCTTTATATTTAGATTCTAATAATGGTAAATCTAAGTTGTTTATATTTATTAATTCTAAGTCTTTATATTTATTTAATATTTTATCTAGTTGTTCTTCATTTTCTTTGTAATATATAGAACATGTTGAATATAATATATAGCCATCACTTTTTAATAATTTATATGCTTTATCTAGTAATCTAGATTGAGTATTTATTATATTATTCATAAATTTATCATTAATATATGAATTATCTTCATTAATATTAATAGTACCTAGACCTGAACAAGGAGCATCTAGTAAGATCTTATCAAACTTTAACATTTCATCTAGTTTAGTAGCATCTGTATTTATTACAGATACTTTTGTACATCCTAGTTTATTTAAGTTATATTTAAGTCTTTCACATCTTATTTTATTTTTTTCTACTGCTGTAATATATGCAGGAGCAATGCTTTGCATAAGAGATGTTTTACCACCTGGAGATGATGCCATATCTAGAATAGATTCTTTTTCTTTAGGATCTATTAATACTGCTGGTAGTATAGATGATAGACTTTGAAAATATATCTTACCTTCTTTATATATACTAGATTCTTTTAATATTTTAGAATCATTATCAGATATAGTTATCATTATTGGGTTATCTTTTAGTATTTTATAGTTAATATTATTTTGCTTTAAGTACTCTTCTATTTCTTCTTTAGTAGATTTAATAGTATTTATTCTAAATGTTTCTATACGTTTATTTAGTCCTTTTTTTATTAATTCTATAGTTTTATTATCATATTCAGTTAAGTATTTATCTATCATATATTACCTTTCTATAGTAATGGAGCAAATAAACGTAAGATTGAAGTACAGAGTCTAGTTAATATATTTCTATTAGTTTCTTTATGTTTAATTTCTCTAGATACTTTTATAATTTCATCTATATCTTTTTTTATATCTTTAATAGAATCTACATTGTAAAGTAAAGTACCACATTCAAATGATAAGTATAAACTTCTACTATCTAGATTAAATGAACCTATAGTAGCTATTTTATTATCAGACACCATCATCTTAGAATGTATAAATCCTGGAGTATATTCATATATTTTTACTCCACCTTTTATTAATTCATGATAGTAACTTCTAGTTAATAGAAATACTAGTTTTTTATCTGGTATTGCTGGAGTAATTATTCTTACATCTACTCCTCTTTTGGAAGCTAGAGTAAGGCTTTCTATAACATCTGTATCTATTATTAGATATGGACTTGTAATATATAAGTATTCCTTTGAATTATTAATCATATTTAGATATACGCTTTTACCAACATACTCTTTATCTAGAGGAGAATCTGAAAAAGGAATAATATAACCTTTAGAATCTAGTTCTTTTTCTTCTTCTATAAATTTAGATAAGTTATTATCTTTTTCTTTTAAAGCATTCCATATTTCTAGAAACATTAGAATGTATGATTCAACAGATGTACCTTCTATTTTAAATACGTTATCTTTCCAATAGCCAAATCTTTTTTTAGTATTAATATATTCATCCGCTATGTTTATGCCACCTGAGTAAGCTACTTTTCCATCAACCACAATCATCTTTCTATGGTCTCTATTGTTTATTGCAAGTGTGATAAATGGAATTATAGGATTAAATTTTAAGCATTTAATTCCTTCTTTTTCTAATTTTTTATGGAAGTATGCTGAAGTACATGAAATAGAACCTACTGCATCATATATTAGTCTTACTTCTACTCCATTGTTTACTTTTTCTTTTAATATTTCATGGATTTCTTTCCACATAGTGTCGTTTTCATTTATTATGAAATATTCTAGGAATATATATTTTTTTGCTTTTTTAAGTGATTCTTTTATAGATGGATATCCATCTTCTCCTGATTTATAGTAAGTAAAGTGTGAGTTTTTATATATTGGGAATTTAGCATAATTTACTAAGTAGTTCATTTGAGTTTTTACTTCTTTATCTTCTATTTCATTTAGTAAAGAGTTATTAGAAGCATATATTTTAGATACACGTTTAGTAGAGTCTGTTATCTTTTTTAAGTAACTACTTGTTTTAACATTAAAGAATACAAATGCGTATACTAAGCCTCCAAGTACTGGAAATAGCATTATTAATATAATCCATGATACTTTAGAAGATGATCTTCTATTATCATTTAAAATTAATAGAACAATTATGATACTTAGTAAATGCAATATACTACTTACTAACCAATAGTAACTAGATAAGTTATAAGTCATGAAAACTAACCATGCAATCTCTAGAAGAACTGCAACTATGGTCATTCCTGCTTTACTAAATAAAAAACCTAAAAATTCCTTCATAAAAACTCACTTCCAAGCATATTATAACATAAAAAATGAAGCTCTTTGTTAAGCTTCATTTTTACTATCTAATGTATATTCTTTTATTAATGTATAAATTAGACCTATACCAGTTAATAATCTAATAATTGCGATTATAGGTCCAACTACTGGAATAAACGATAATACATCAAGAATAGCTGATACTATCATTACTTTTACTATATCGTTTTTAATATTCTTTAGTAGCGGAATAGCTAAGTAATAATTAAATGCTAGAGATGATAGTGCAATTACTAAAACATATGCAATACCAAATATAATAGCTATGTTAGCTGTTAGGTTTCCAACAAGTAATAATATGCCTATTACAGGTACTAATACTAAGAAGGCAAATCCTTTTCCAAATGATTTTAATAATTCTTTATAATCAATGTTATCTCTTTTTAAAGGTTTAATTAATTTACCAAGTAATAATATTAATACAATAGTAGTTAATATGTTAGTAACTACTGTTTTTAGTATATTAGTAAATGTATTACTAATACTATTATTATCATCTACATGATATGTTTCTTCAGTAGTTATTACTGAATTATTATTAGCGTTTTTAACTATGGTATCGTTATATGTTAGTTTTGTTATTTTAGCATTCTCATTAATATTTAAGGTGTTAGCACTTAGTTTTAATTCACCATAGATAGTACCATTTATGTTAACAGTATTTGCTGCTACTTTAATGTTTCTTTTTACTACTCCGTTTATTGTAACGTTTTTAGCTAAGATGTATAGATCTCTATCAATAGTAGAGTTTTCATCTATTATTACCTCTTCTGCTATTAAGAATGCATCTTTAGTTTCAGATGATTTAATAGTAATTTTATTTCCAAGAGCAAATGTGTATTCTGTTTTAGAAGCATCTTCTTCAATGTTATTACCTAATTTAAATGATATACCATTTATATTAGATGTTTGTTTTATAGTTTCTCCTAGGGAGAATTGTGTTCCTTCGACTTCTTCATTTAGATTTATTTCTGTTCCTGATTCAAATAAAGATGTTTTAGCGTTTACATTAGTAATAGTTATAGAAACTATTATTATTAATAAATATCCAATTATTTTTTTCATATATATTCCTTTCTTTAAACTTATTATAGAAAAAGTATGGATGTGAGTCCATACTTTTAGTTTTTAAATACTTGTTTTAATCTTACAGTTGTTCTTCTTTCATCATAATTAGAAGATGTTTCATATGCATTCTCTATTAATTCATCTTTTTTATCTTTTGGCATTTCAATCATCTTTTTAATTAATGATGCTAGTTTTTTACCATCTTCATCTTTTTCATATGTTAAAGCATTAATGTTATTAATAGCATACTCTCTTGGACCATATAGTGAACAAGCAATTAGTGGAGTCTTAGTAGCCATTGCTTCTAGACCTACTAAACCTAGAGATTCACTTTTGCGTTTTGTTGGGAATATTAACATATCAAATGAGTTATAGTAATAATTTAGAGTTTCTTGATTAGCAAATTCTTTAATTATAAAGTAATCTTTTAATTCTTTTTGCTTTATAAGTTTCTTTAAATCTTGAGTCTCTTTTCCTTTGCCTATAATTATAAATTTATAATTATTTATTAAGTTTTCTTTTGATAAGTATGAGGCAGCATTTACTAAAGTATCCCAACCTTTATCTTTTTCTATTCTACTTACCATTCCAATATAGTTTATATTTGGATCTAGTTTTAAGTATTCTTTAGCTACAGGCATTGGAATATCCTTAAATATTTCTTTATTAACTCCACCTGATGGATATACAACTATTTTCTTTTTATCAACATTGTATTCTTCATTTACTATAGATAAGTAATATTCACTTGGAACTATTACTTTATCAGCGTATTTAATTACCTTTTTACTTCTAGGAATATTTTTTTCATCTTCTTCATTATCTTTAACTATGTCGTTTCCATGTACGTTTAGTACTAGGATCTAACA
>CAMOYX010000027.1 GCA_946630615.1 uncultured Mycoplasmatota bacterium | reverse complement strand
AATAAGTATCTGCTGTTCCATCATAGTATGAGAAAGTAAACTTCTTAGTTTCTTTGCATCTATTTTGTTTATTATAAGAAATACTAAACTTAGAGTAATCTTCTACTCTTAATAATCTTTCTTTATTTCTAATTACATGTAAATGATTTGTTAACACTAAAAATATAATACAAATAATAAATAAAGAAACTAACATCGAAAGAAATATAACAAACTTATTTTTCCTAATTATTCTTCTCATACACTCACCTTTTTAATTATATCTAAATAACAAATTTTATAAAAGAGTTTTAACCCCACCTAGTGATTGTTACTCTATCACTTTTATATTTTATTGTAAATTAAAATATGTTAAAATAAATTATAAGAATAGGAATTGGGGTCGATAAGACAATGTATACTAATTATGATTATGACAACAAACCAATTGTAGACATAGTAAATGCCATTCTAATCGATGCAGCAAAGAAAAGAGCATCAGATATTCACATGGATCAAACACCAACATCCATGCGTGTTAGAATTCGTATCGATGGTGAATTAGTACTATACACTGAGGTTCCACCTTCAGTTAAGAAAAATCTAGTTACACGTGTAAAAATAATATCTGGTATGAACATAACTGAATCAAGAGTACCACAAGATGGTGCAATTAAAATGGCCATTGATGATAAAGATATCGACTTCCGTGTATCTTCTCTTCCAACAGTATATGGAGAAAAGATAGTTATAAGACTTTTAGATAACTCTGAAACCCTAGGTAGAATTGAAGACTTAGGTTTATCAGACTTTAATTATAAAAAGATTAAAAAAGCAATTGCAAAACCAAATGGTATTATCCTAGTAACAGGTGCAACTGGTACTGGTAAATCAACTACTGTATATGCAATATTACACGAATTAAATAATGAAAAAACAAATATAATCACTGTAGAAGATCCAGTCGAAATGAAAATAGATGGTGTTAATCAAGTACAAGTTAATCAAGAAATTGGTATGACTTTTGCAAACGCCTTACGTTCTATCTTACGTCAAGACCCTGATGTAATAATGATCGGAGAAATTCGTGACTCAGAAACTGCAAGAATTGCCGTTAGAGCTTCAATCACAGGTCACTTAGTATTATCTACTATCCACACAAATAACTCTCTAGCTACTATAGAAAGACTTACAGATATGGATGTAGAAAGATACTTACTAGGTAGTGCTCTAGAAGCTTTAGTTGCACAAAGATTATGTAAAAAACTATGTCCTAAGTGTAGACAGTCTCGTCCAACTACTCCATATGAAAAAGAAGTATTTAAAGCAGCATTAAATATGGATATACCATATATTTATAAACCTGTTGGTTGTCCATCATGCTACAAAGGATATCAAGGACGTATCGCTATTCAAGAGGTATTAATTCTAAATCAAGATATAAGAGATGCAATAGTTGCAAATAAACCTAAAGAAGAATTAAGAAAGCTAATCTATAAAAGTGGTAATACAGTATCACTATTAGATGATGGTTTAATTAAAGTAATAAATGGTTTAACTTCATTTGAAGAAGTATTAAGAGTAATTGATATAGAAGAAGACATTGATGAAGAAGATGAAAGAATCAAGAATGCAATTACAGGTAAAACTAATGTATCAAACATAGAAATAAAAAACGAAGAAACAAAAACAGGAGCTACAATCTCTAATCAAGTTACTTCTACTCCCATAATAAAAGCCCAAGATGGTCAAGTTGAAACTTTGCCATTCTAGGGCTTTTTTATATTGTAAATAAATTTACTAAATAAGAAAACTTTTCTAAAAATACAAACACAAAACATGTTGCACTTATTAAAAATGGTCCATAAGGAACTTCCCTTGATATCTCACTAGATAAACTAAAGAAAGAATATGGAAGTGCTAAGAAAGTACTAAATATCAATGCTATTAAAGCATATGATACATAAGGCATAGATAAAGAAGCTAAACTTAAACCTATTACAAAAGAAAGTTTTATATCTCCTCCACCAAGTGCATCCCTTTTAAATAATTTCTTTCCTAAGAAACCTATAAATAACATTAATAAAAACAAGAATATTCCAGATCCTAAAGATACTAATAATCCCCTATATCCTTGATATATAAACCTTATTATTAATATTAATATACTTGATACTACTAAAGGACTATCAAGTATTATCATATATTTAAAATCACTTATAAATATATTTAAAGCAAGACTAGATAATACTAAAGCCATAAAAAATTCATATGACACACCATAATATAAATAAGACAGAGAAAAAGCTAAACCAAGCATAATCTCACTTATTGGTTCATATATAGGTAACTTAGTCTTGCAACTCCTGCATTGACCTCCTAAAAAAATATAAGAGAGTATTGGTATTAACTCATAAAAATGTAATACTCTCTTACATTTGTTACAATGGCTTCTTGGTTTTACTATGCTTTCTCCTATAGGACCTCTAGTAGATAAAACACCATAAAAGGAAGCTAACACGCTTCCTAATATAAATAACATAATAGCATAAAATAACTTCATATTAATTCCCCCTTATTGTACTTGGTTCATCATATCAAACATTGGAAGTACAATTGCAAGTATTAAAGCACCTACTACAACAGCAAGAACAGCTATTGTAATTGGTTCAATAAATGCTTTTAAACTTGATGACATAGATCTGTGCTCAGTTGTATAGTAATCTGATACTTTACCCATCATCTCAGCAAGTTGTCCAGTAGATTCACCAGTAACAATCATAAAGTAAGCTAGAGTTGGTACAGCAAATTTATCTTTAAATGCTTTACTAATCTTCTCACCTTTAATTACATTATTAATACAATTATACATTATTTCTTTATAAATCTCATTATTAGTTACTTTAGAAAGAATTGTAATTGACTCTGTAATAAATACGTTATTCTTAAGTAACGAACTAAATGTCTTAGCAAATATACTCATCTCATTATAAATAATTAAATTTCCTATAACAGGAACTTTCATTAAGAAAGATTGCATTGCTCTTCTAAATGCTTTTACTTTATGATACATAAAATAAATAAATACAACTATTCCTAAAATAATTAAAATATATTTAATATAATTTGCTTTTAAATTAACAGATAAATCTAATACAACTTTAGTAAATCCTTTAATTTCTGTACCTGCTTGAGCAAATATTGTAGTAAACGAAGGAATTACATATACAAGCACAAATACTACTACAGCTAAAGCAAATACCATAATAATAGCTGGATATGTTAAAGCCGATTTCATTTCTTTTCTTGTTTTTTCTGTTTCACTATAATAATTTGCCATTTCATCAAGAGTCTTTTCAAGCTCTCCAGTAGCTTCAGCAGCCTTTAACATATTAATTAATAAAGGTGGAAACATTGTTCCTTGTTTTTCTAAAGCAGATGAGAATGATTCACCCATTGTTAACTCATAAACAATAGATTGGAAAGCTCTTTTATAAGCTGGCTTAGTTCTCATTTGATCATTTAATATTTTAATTGAATCAGTTAAAGTAATACCTGCTTTTAAATAAGTAGACAATTGAGTTAACCAAAATACTAAATCTTTATTCTTTAATTTAACTGCAAATATTGATGATTGACCATATACAAAATCAATTGTTTTATTAGACTCTATTGAATATACTTCATATCCATCTTGTACTAAGAAAGTATTAATATCTAGTTTAGAGAAACCAGACATTGTACCACTAATCATCTTGCCATTTTTCTTAGCAGTAAATCTAAATGTTTTAGGTTCTTTACTTCTAATACCTCCTGGACCTTGTAACTCAATTTGTAATTTAGCTTTTTGTTCATCAAGTTTCTTTTGTTGAGCTTTACCAAGAGAAGTATTCTTAAATAGATCGTTAATATCCATATTAACTAAACTATTAACTTTAGACTGACCATTAGTACTATTCTTACTCTTTTGATATGCTTGGTTAACAGATCCTGAAACCTTTCCCCAAACTAGAGTTGGAATATCTTTAAATAAGTATGTAAAACCTCTGTAAGAGCATTTTAATACGTATACAGCAATAGTTAAAATAGTTTTAAATAGTTCATCATAATTCTTACTTCCATTACTATTATTAAAGCTTGAATTAAGAGCACTATCTATTTGAGCACTACCAATAGGACCACTAGTTAAGTTCGTATTCATAATACCATACCCCTATTCTTTTTAAGTATACCATGAATATGAATATTAATAAATTAAAAATAATAAAAAGTGCATCTACTTAAGTAAATACACTTATATATTATTAATATATTCATTTAAATATTTAATATTTAAATTTATTTCACTAATTCTATCAGTTAAATTAGAAGGTACCTTAGATAATAAATCATTATAATAATTTAAAAGATACTCATAGTATTCTCTATTAGATTTATTAAATATACCTAATAATTTAACTTCTTCACTTAGAATACTTTTGCCTTTCAAAAACTCCATAGTTACATAATAATGATTACCAACATGAGTTACTTTTTCTCTTTTTAATTTATATCCTAAATTAGTAATAGATTCTCTTACTATAGGTAAACTATCATTAGACTCAATAACTAATTTATTAATACATTCTAATTTAAGTCTATCTTTGTTTAATATATTAATTATAGTTTTACCGCCCATACCAGCAATAACTAAAGTATCATATAAGCTAGTATCTATATTATCTAAACCATCAGATAGCTTAGTTAAAATTACATTTTCTAATCCATTATATTTAATATTAGAAATAGCTATATTTAAAGCATTTTCATGCACATCAGTTGCTAGTAATTTAGTATTACCTCTTTTAGCTAAAGCTATAGGAACATACGCATGGTCTGTTCCTATATCTATTACTTTATCTGATATATCAATAAAATCTATTAAAGAATTTAATCTATCATCCATATTAATCAGTCATAAAATCCTTAAGTTTCTTAGCTCTTGAAGGATGTCTTAGTTTTCTTAAAGCCTTAGCTTCAATTTGTCTAATTCTTTCTCTAGTAACGTTAAATTTCTTACCTACTTCTTCTAAAGTATGACTAGTTCCGTCAATAAGGCCAAATCTTAATTCTAATACTTCTTTTTCTCTTTCTTGTAATGTATCAAGAACAGAAGCAATTTCTTCTTTTAATATTTCATTAGTAGCATACTCTTCTGGAGTCATCATATTAACATCTTTAACAAAATCACCTAAGTGAGAATCATCTTCTTCACCAATTGGAGTTTCAAGTGATACTGGAACTTGGCTAATCTTAGCAACGTCTCTTACTTTATCAACTGGTACACCCATCTTATCAGCAATTTCTTGTTCAGTTGGTTCACGGTTTAACTCAAGAGTTAATTGTCTTTGAATTCTACTCATCTTATTAATTGTTTCAACCATATGAACTGGTACACGAATAGTTCTTGCTTGATCAGCTAATGCTCTTGTAATAGCTTGTCTAATCCACCAAGTAGCATATGTAGAGAACTTAAATCCTTTATCATAATCAAACTTTTCTACAGCTTTCATAAGACCAATATTACCTTCTTGAATTAAATCTAAGAATAATAAACCTCTTCCTACGTAACGTTTAGCAATAGATACAACAAGTCTTAAGTTAGATTCAGCAAGCATTTTCTTTGCAGATTCATCTCCAGCTGCAACTCTTTTAGATATTTCAGCCTCTTCATCTGGTGATAAAAGTGATATACGACCTATTTCTTTTAAATACATTCTAACTGGATCATTAATATTAATATCTTTAGTAATTTCTGCATCATTTAGTACTAAAGGCATATCATCGTCTATGTCTTTATCATTTTCTCCAACAACTTCTATACCATTTTCGACTAAAGTATTGTATAACTCATCTAATGAGTCATTATCAACTTCTAATCCTTTTAAAGCATCAGCTAAAGCTTCATATGTAACACGGTTATTGTTTTCTTTACCCTTATTAACTAAGTCATTAATTCTTTCTTCAAAAGATTTAATTTCCTTAACTTCTTTAATAACTTTAGTTTCTTCCTTTTTAGGTTTCTTTGCTAATGTTTCATCACCTTGATCACTAGCATTTTCTAATAGTTTAATACCATTATTAGTAAGTTCTTGATAAAAACTTGCAACATCAGTTTTTTTAACTTTAACATCTTTTATAGCTTCAGCTACTTCACTTATAAGTAAGTAACCTTCACTTTTTCCCTTTTCCATTAATTCATTTTTTATTGTTTCAAATTTAGTCATTTTTAACGCTTCTCTCTCTCTTTATTTTTTGTAAATCTTTATTAGCTTTAATTAATTGATTGCCTAACTCTTCTTGTCTTAAAACATCAGATTCACTTTTTAACTCTTCTTTTATACTTTTTATTTTCATATTTAGATTATATTCTTTTACATTATTGATATATTCATGCATCTTTATAGGATCTGGATTATCATCTGTAACTAAATCTAATATATCTCTAATTTCATCCTTTAATGGGCTAGTTTCTTGATATGTAAGAAAATCCGCAAGATTAATTTTACCATATTTCTGTAAATAATAAATAATTTCAGCTGCAATTCCTCGATATACTTTTTCATTAAAGAAACCCAACTCATCTTGATAAATTTTAATAAACCTTTCATCATTCATCATATAGTAAAGTATATGATATATAGAAAGTGTTAATTTCTTATTAGTAATTGCTTTTTCTTTCTTAGGATTTATTTCTTTATTAATAACCTTTGTTTCCTTACTTGGTAGCATTTCTTTTAAAGTATCAATACTAATATCATAATCTTTAGCAAGCTTTGATATAGTAACTTCTTTAGTTAAATCATCTTCATCTTTAAGTGAATTAACAACTTCTTTTAAATAATTAACTAAGTCTCTTGTATCATTTAAGTTTTTATTATTCTTTAGATAATTTAATTTAAAATTTATAAATGATTCTGCATGAGCTATATTATCTTCCATAGCTTCTTTGCCATACGTAAGAATATACTCATCAGGATCTTTCTTTAAAGATAATCTTACTACATCTATAGGTATATTAGCTTTTAATAAAATTTCACCGTTTGTCATAGTTGCAAGGGCACCAGCATTATCGTTATCAAACATAAGAGTAACCCTCTTACATCTTAATTTATTAATTAATTCTACCTGTTCATTTGTAAGAGCAGTTCCTTGTAAAGCAACAGTATTTAAAAATCCATTCTCATACATTCTAATAGCGTCCATATTACCTTCTACAAGTATTAAATGATGTTTAAGTCTAGCTTCATTCTTTGCTCTATGGTAGTTAAATAAGATATTACTCTTTTTAAATATTATTGTTTCTTTAGAATTTACATATTTAGCTTCATCTTCATTATTATAGATTCTTCCAGTAAAGCCTACTACATTACCTTCTGCATCATGTATAGGAAACATAATTCTATTTCTAAATAAATCATAATAATTTAGACCATTTTGATTTACTAATCCAAGTTTAGATAATAAATCTATATCAACTTTCTTAGAAGTTAAAAATTTATATAGTTTATTATCTAATGGAGCTAAACCTATATTAAAATCTTTTATAGTCTTTTCATCTAAACCCCTACTAGATAAATATTCTAAAGCTTTTTTTCCATCTAAACTATTCAAATTGTTTTGAAAATAAAGCATAGCTAAATTCATAGTTTTATATTCTTCTTCATACTTTGATGAATTAGTCTTTTTAATTTCACCTATATCAAGTGGAACTCCTATTTTATCAGCAATTTTCTTTACAGCTTCTATAAAACTAATATTTTCTATATTTTGTACAAATTGAAAAGCATTACCCGAAGCACCACATGCAAAGCATTTATATATTTGTTTATCAGGAGACACACTCATAGAAGGAGAATGGTCTTCATGAAATGGACAAACACCCTTATAATTTTTACCAGCTACCTCTAAAGGTACATATTCTCTTACAATTTCTACAATATCAGCCTTTGCTCTAATTTCGTTTAATTTCTCGTTGCTTACTAGCGGCATAATACTTTTCACCCTCTACTTATATTTGTTACGTTTTTATAGTTATTTCCTTTATTTTTATAAAAAAAATTGCAATTTAATGCAATTTTATCTCTTATTTGACACTTTCTTTACTATAAAAGTGCTAAATATTATGCAAATCATAAATAAACCTATGTAAAATATCTTCTTACTATTAACATCAATATCATTATCTTTATTAATAGTTTTAGCACTTGCTACTTCAGCTAACGGAGTACTAATAATTTCTTTTGAATCATTATCTTTATCCTTAGTATTACTAATATTTACATTAGGAGTATTAGATAAAGGTATTATAGATATTACAGGTTTTTCATAATTAGTTACAGTCTCTTTTATAGATTCAGTAGGAATTTCCTTTGCACTAACAGATTTTTCATTACTTTCATCTATTAGACTCACATCTTCTTTATTCTTTAGCTCTACATAAATAAATACATCAGAACTAGGCATTATAAAAGAATTATCATTTACGGGTATTTCATTATTCTCGTAATCTTTAATAATTATTTTATTAACTTCCATTCCATCTGGAATATTTAAAATATATTTAACTACTTCACCTTTTTTATAACTTAAACTATCAAATGAAATATTATCTTTTGAAAAATTATAAACATTATAATAATTTTCATGATCTAATACATTAAGTTTTAGTTTAAAAGGAAGATTAATATCATTATCTAATGTAATAAAAGTATTCTCTCCATCAGTAAAGTATCTAAAAGTATTATTAGTATCATCAATACATATTGATTCATACTCTCCTACTATATCTGATACAACTTCAATTCCTGTGTAAGTATCAGTTAGTTTAAAGTATTCATTATTTTGACATCTAATATTACTAAAAGGAAATTTAAAATAATCAATTAAAGTATTTTTACTTTTATCTATATTAAAGATATACAGAGGTAAATTATCTGGTTCTAAATCAGAAGAAAAATCATCATCAGAATAATAATCTTTCGACATATAACTATATATCTTATCTAAAATATATCCCATATTATAATTTGATGCTGCATCTCTTTCATATGTAATAAAATTTAAATACATGTCCTCGATATATCTATCTTTTTCTATAGGTTCATTTAAAGGTACAACTTCAATAGTTTTATTACAATTATTAATGGGAGTAAGTGAAATAATAGGAAATTTGTAATTTCTTGAATAATAATAATTTAGCTTATTCCCATTATTATAGGTAAAACCTGTATCAATACTACCAAGCGTTAAAGCATCTACACTTGGTATAATTATTAAACTAATTAGAATTAAAAATATTTTTTTCATATATAACCATTTCTAGGCTATGTCTTCTAAGTAGTTATAATCTAATATAATTATTTAATTAATTCAAGGTAAAAGAATGTCATTTTAAATACCAAAAAGACTAGTTTTTAGCTAGTCCTTTTCTTTAATAAATCAAGTATTCTTTTATAATAGTTAATATCATAAATACTAAAACACAGACACGGAGAAATATTATTATACTCATATGAATCATGTTCAAACGTAACAGATTTATATTTAATTCCTATTTCATCAATTTCAAAGTCTAAAACATCCAAAATCTTAAATATCTTATTAATTTTAGCAATTTCCTTTTTAGCTTCATCCTTCTTCATAGATTTATATTTTTCATAGTCATATAAATCTTTTTTATCTATTAAATCTAAAATATAAATAACAACTTCTTTATTAGTAAATCTGTTCTTATTATATTTTCTAAATTCATTATAAATTTCCTCACTAGTAGATAATTCATTTAAATATTCTTTTAATTCATCAGTTAACTTAGCATATAAAATATTTTTTTTAGAGTAAAGATTCAAATAAGGTTCTAATAGTTTATATTTATGTTCATCAACTACTAAAGGTTTTCTATCTAAATAGAATTTTTCTAATTTAAAATACTTAATGATGCAATTAATAGCAACATCACCATTAATTATATGATTATCAATTTTTATATCAATTGAAGGTATACATAAACCTTTTAAAGTAGAACTAATTACTGTATTTAAATTCACAATTCTATTCATACAAATATCTCCTTTTACTCTTTTAATAATTATTTAATAATCAATATTTTTAAATCTTTGCTCGAGCAAATAAAATCTAAATTCATGATTAAACTCCTATTTGACGATAGTTTATCTCATAATTGTTAAATATAATTAATTATATTTAAAAATTAAAACTACAAGAGTATTCTCTTGTAGTTTGTTTATAAATTCTTTTTATAATTTT
>CAMOYX010000026.1 GCA_946630615.1 uncultured Mycoplasmatota bacterium | reverse complement strand
TAGTGTTTTTTATATCAAATATATTTGGTTTTAGTTTAGTTATTTCTATCATGGGATACCTCTTTCTTGTGATTATTATATAAAAAGACTACAAGAATTTAAATACTTGTAGTCTTTTTATTAATTAAGTTATTTTACTAGTTTTTTAATGTAATCTTCTTCGTTTTGAACTCCGTCTTCGTTTGAAGCATGATATGGCATTTTAAAGGTTTCTTCACTTACTATGTCTTTATCAAAGTCTATTTGAAGAGCTGTAACATTTCTTATATATCCCTTACCACTAAATCTAACTATTAGTTCTACTGCTCCTGGATTATCTGTTTTAACATATGATAATGGAGGTATGTTAATTTCTACAAATGCATTATTTTGATATACCTCGAATCTGTTTTTACCACCTTGTAGTAATAGTGGAATATCAAATTCTTGTCTAAAGCCATTTCTTATTTCATGGAATAGTAAGATCTTATCATTTTTAATATTTAATTTAGCATTATTATAACCTGCTATAACTACGTCATGTCTATAGTTATTACATAGTTCGATTAAGTCTACACCTTGATTTCTTAATGCTGTGAAGTCACGGTCACCTGCTACTGCAAATGTTTGTATTCTGTTATCTTGTGGATAGTTTTTAATAAAGTACATTGCTTGTTCTCTTACATCAGTGTTCTTTTTAGCACATGTACCGTCTATTAAATCTCCACATGCTAAGATATTATTTATACCGTTTTTAGCACAGTAATCAAAAGATTTATCTACTAGATCTAATCTTTCTAATTCATTTCCAAAGTGTAAGTCTGATATAACTAAGAAGTTTATTTCTTGTTCACTAAAGTCTGTTATTAGTGTTCTTTCATTTTTCTTAGTATCATAGTATTCACGAACATTGTCTATAGTTTTATATAACATAGTTCCGTTTGAATAATACTTTCTTCTTAAGTTTAATCCTTTATTCTTTAGATCAAGTAATTCTTCGTATAATTCTTGTTTTTCAATATCAAGTAATTCACATATTTCATTACTATTATATTCTAGACTAATTAATTCTAGAATGTCTTTTGCTAACTTTTTAGCCATATATTCTCCCCCGTCCTAAGTAATTAATATTTTACTTTTTGTATTAGTTATTTGTCAATAAATATAAAAAATAATCATAGTTAACTATGATTATTTTATATTTAATGATTTTATAAATTCTTTATTTATTTCTTCTTTTGTTGGAAGTTTAGTATTATCAAATAGATTTATAAGAGAGTATACTCTACTTTGTATTTCAGTAGATTTTCTTTCTAAATTTATATCAGTTATTCTTTCTTTTTGTAATTTATAATTTAGATTATTTGTATACCATTTGATGTCTATATCTTCTAGTAATTTTATTTGTTCAAAGTCTAGTTTATAGTAATTGTTTCCTTTGTAAGATTCTTTTTGGCATGATAGAAAGGTATCTAGTCTTTCTCCATCTTTATTATATTCATAGCCATTTATAGATTTAAATCCTGTAGGTATTTTTAGATTACCATGGTAATTGTAATATGATTTTAATAGTTCATATCTACTATTCCATTTATTAATATCTCTTGGTTTACTTCCAAATCTCATATCAATTTCTTTTAGTAATTCAAATCTTATTACACTAAGTCTTGTTTTTCTTTGGTTATTATATACTGTTCTTTGTGTTTGTATCCAGTGTCCTAGTCTTATTCCTTGTTCATCATATTCATAGCCATTTATAGTTTTATAGTAAGAAGGTATTTCTAGGTTGCCGTGATGTTCAAAGTACTTTTTAGCTAATTTATAGTATTTTAACCAAATATCTTTTTTATTACTATTAGAATGGAATTCTTTTTCATATAATGCTATCATTCTAATCACCCTTGTTATTTCCTTAAAATTTAGGGTATATTTTAATATTATTTATATTATTAGTCAATTTTTAATAATATAAATAAATAAAGAACCATAGTTGGTTCTTTATTTATTTATCTATTTATTCTTGTTTTATTTTTATATTGTTCGTAGTCATCTATTAGAGTATTTATACCTTTTAGTTCTTTTTCAGATTCTACTTTAAATAAGTTTGTTATGAAGTTAACATCTTCTGTATTTCTTGCATGAAAGTATTTTTCTCGCATATCTGCAGGTATAATTACCGGTGCATGACCTTGTCTTATAACATTATAATTTAGTATTAATCTACTAGTTCTTCCATTTCCATCTTCAAATGGGTGGATTCTTAGAAACTCTATATTAAATAGTGCTTCTCTTTTAAATGTATCAAGACTAGACCATTCATTGTAATATTTATGTAGTAGTTCTTTCATTGCATTTGAAATATTATATGTTTTTTCTATTGAGTATTTATCTTCAAATTTAACGTTGTTACCTATTTTTCTATATCCATTAGATATATACATAGAGTGAGTATTTATAGTGTTTGCCACTTCTATAATAATATCTTCTGTTAATTCTTTATTAGAACGCATCTTATCTATTAAGTATCTAAAAGCATTATAGTTATCATGTAATACACTCATGTTATGACTTTCATATAGTTTATGAATACTATTTTCATCTTCTTCCATTAGATTATTTGAGTAGATTAATCTATTAGATAATACTTCTAGGTAGTTACGTAAAAATTCTTTGTTCTTTAAATATTCTATTTCTCTTTCACCAAGTCTAGCCATATAATCAAATCACCTTACTTATATTTTAACATATTTTATTTCCTAATAGAAAAAGAGCAAAAAATACCAATATTACTACATATTGGTATAATTGCTCTTTTTATTCTTTATTTAATAACCAATCAACTATATTGATTTTTGTTATTCCATCATAATCAGCTTCCATATCCATATCAGATGTTATTAAATATTTTGGATAATGGTCTCCGGTTTTTTGTAATGATTTTAGTTCTCTTTCTAATACTTTTTCATCTCTAACTGTTAATGCTACTTGATAATATTTTAAGCCATCTCTATTTTCAGCAACAAAGTCAACTTCTAAATCATCAACCTTACCAACATATACTTTATATCCTCTTCTTAACAATTCAAGATAAACTATATTTTCTAATATATGTCCCATATCACTACCAGCTTTTTTACCCAATAAGTAGCTTCTTAATCCTTGATCAGCAACATAATATTTGTAATCTCTTGCAAGTAAGTTCTTACCTTTAACATCAAATCTTTCAGCTTTATATATTAAAAAGCTTTCTACAAATGCAGAGATATAATTTTCAACAGTATGATTACTTGTAGACATTCCCTTACTTGTTAATGTATCACTTATTTTTTTAGTAGATATCGGACTACCTATGCTATCAAATATAAATTTTAATACACTTTCTAATAGCATTTTATCTGTTATATTATTTCTAGTTATTATATCTTTATAAACTATTGTAGTAAATATTCCTTCCAAGTATGTATCCAAATCATTAGGATTATCTTGAAGTATTGATATATTACCAGGCATACCGCCATTTTTCATATAGTCTAAAAAGTATTCATAACGACTCTTATCAGAGTTATTAAAAGCACTTAGATATTCCTTGAAAGATAAAGGTAACATTTTTATTTCTATATATCTTCCTGATAATAATGTTGCTAATTCTCCAGATAGCATATAAGCATTTGAACCTGTTATATATACATCAACATTTTTCTTTATGTATAAACCATCAACAGCTTTTTGAAATTTGGGAACATTCTGAACTTCATCTAAGAAAACATAATAATTTTTCTTTGAATCTATTTTTTTATTTACATAATCATATAGTTCCTTATAACTTTCAAAATTATAATCAACATCTTCAAGATTGATCATTATTATTTGATCATCTTTAACACCAGTTTCTTTTAAATAATTTATAAATAATTCAAATAATGTAGATTTACCACATCTTCTTATTCCAGTAACAACTTTGATTAAATCTTTATCCTTAAACCTTTTTAATTGTTCAAGGTACTCTGTTCTTTCTATCATAGTTTTCACCTCTGCTATAAGTATATATTAAGTTTGATGTAAAATCAAGTTTTGGAAATATTTTTCCAAAACTACTAAAATTTGGCAAGTTTTGGAAATTGCTATTTTTGCCATTTTTATCGCTATCTTTTTCTATTTCAAATAACTCTTCATAATTTTCTTCATATCCTATTCTTCTTAAATAGTCTTTTCCACCATCTTTTTTAATTCCCATTTTATCTGCATATTTAGAAAGCTTAGTTAAATCTTTATCTTGTTCTTTTAATATATCTGATAGTTTTATCATAATATCACCTTAGTTTAATTATATTATTATAGTGTTATTTAATAAAATAATTAATTAGTTTTACATTATATAAAAGAGGATTATAAATAATCCTCTTTTGTGTTTTAGTAATTACATGTATAGTTTCCTTTTTTTAAGGAATCTGTATTAAAGTAATTTTTAAATGACTCTAGGTCAAATGTATTATCTTCTTTTATGTATTTAGATATGAATTTATATACTGAGCTTAGTTCTTCTATGTCTTTAATCTTTTTTACTTTATATACTTTTTTAGTATATGCTTCATAGTTATTATTACTATCACATACTACTTCCATAGATACAGAGTCTTTATATTTTTCTAGTAAGTCTTCTTGTTTATTATTTTTAAGACCATTACAGAATTCTTTATAGCCATCAGTTTCACTTCCATAGTTAGAGTAACCTGATATTAGAGTATATGTTTCTAATTCATTGTTATCGTTTAATTCTAAGATGTATTTAGTTAGGTATCTTTTACCTTCTGTATTATCATCTTTAGAATATCTACATTCGTATGTTTTATAGTTAGTATTAGTAGTAGTGTTATTATCACATCCTGTAATAATAACTAAAGATAATGCTAATACTAGCATAGATATAATTTTTTTCATCTTATCACTCCTTAAACTTCTTAAGAATATAATAACATATTTAGAGAATAATAAAAGATTAGATTAAAATCTAATCTTATATTCTTCTTGTTTTTGCTTCTTCTTTAGAAAGAATTTCATTATCATTTTCAAAATTGATATTTCCTGTTTCATATCTTTTTTTAAAACTATAGTATAATTCTTTTTCATGATCACCTACTGGTAATTCAATATTATTCTCATCTTCAAATAGATAATCAGCATCAATAAGTACTAAGTCACCTTTTTTTAATGTTATATTACTTTCTTTTTCTTTTAGTTCTCTTGCTATAGATGAATCATTTAGTGTAGAGTTCCAATTATAAGTATTATCTTTTAGTAGCCTTCCAACATTATGGGATTTTATATCTGTCCATATAATACCCATATCTCTTAAATTAGAATATAGTTCATATAATTCACTTTCATTAACTCTCATTTGGGTATCTACTTTTTCTGTTACTTCAACTACTATTCCATCAAAGTTTTTTCTTAGTAGAGGTTTTACTATGTATGGATTATCTTTGAATGTATAATTCTTTCTTTTACCTATTTTAATTACTTTGTTTCCGACTTCAAAGACTTTTGCATAGCTTCCATTTCCTAATTCATGGATATCAGAGTAATTTATATTTTCATTTTTTACTACTTCGTCAAATATTTTGAAAATAATATCAGAATAATCATTCATCCATTTAGAATTATAAGCTTTATTTGAAATGGATATGCTAAAGTAATTAATTATATTTTTTTTAGGTTCTTCATTTATTCTTTTATTAATTTTTTCTATTATTAAGTCACTTTTGTCTAATATTCTTCTATAGTAAGCATTAATTACATCTCTTAGTTCATATAAATGATCATTGTCTTTTATAATTTTGTCAGTGTGTTTTGAATTGAATACTGTATCTGCTGTTTCTTTATCATAATCTTTTGTTAATAACCATACGTCATCATTCAATCTATTATATTTAACTATTGATTCAAGACATAATTTATATTTTTCGTAATCTAGTGAATGTTTTGTTTTAAAGCATAAATGTTGTAATTCATTTATATTTGCGTATTTAACAAATGTATCTATTACTTTTGGAAATTCTATAACATCATCTAAAAGATATCCAAATGAGTGGATACATTTATTTACAAAGGTTTTCTTATCTTCTTCATTAGTATTAATATTATCAATATGTATTATTGACTGTTCTATTTTAATTGTAAGTTCATGTAATGTTTGTTTGTTATCTCTTATTTCATATGCTAAATTTTTTAGTTCTGTTTCAATTTTATTTATTTCTTTTTTTAATCTTATTAATTCAAAAAAACCGTATTTTTCTATATATAAAGAATCTTTTTTTAAAAATAATTTTGATTGCAAATCAGACTTATCTTTACTTAGTTTATTGTTTTTTACTTGAGTTTCATTGAAAGATTCAAATAATTTTGTTAATTCGTTATTATTCATAGGTAGTCTTACCTCCTAGTACATTTTACTATAAAAAAAAGCGAGATGCCATAAAGGCATCTCTTTCAGGGGGTTTGTTCATATGTGTTTGAAACACATATCGGTGTAACTTTTATGTTATCACCACGATAACTATACTAAAGTTTTACATTAGTTGTCAATTATAAAAGTCTATGTTTTTTATAATATTTTTATAGTATTCATTATTTTCATAGTCTTTACTTGAGATAAACTCCTTTACATTGCTTTGTAAAGTTAACAACTTATCATAGTCTCTTTTTAGATTTAACATATTGAAGTTCATATCTCCACTTTGTTTAATACCAAAGATATCTCCTTCACCTCTAAATTCAAAGTCTTTTTTAGAGATATAGAATCCATCATTAGATTCTTCTAATACGTTTAGTCTTTCTACTTCTTTATTACATATTAAATAACAATAAGAATCTATATCGTTTCTTCCTACTCTTCCTCTTAGTTGGTGAAGAGTTGCTAGTCCAAAGTGATCAGCATTAAATATTACCATTACTGTTGCGTTTTTAACATCTACTCCTACTTCTATAACAGTAGTAGATATTAGTATCTTAGTGTTATTTTCTAGGAAGTCATTCATGACACTTTCTTTTTCTTTTTTCTTTAGCTTACCATGTAAAATTCCTATTGGAATTTTACTATGGAAAGCTATATCAAACTTTTCTTTTAAGTTATAAACACTTTTTATAGATTCATCTGTTTCTTCTATAGAAGGTGAGACAATGTAGACTTGATGACCTAGTTTTACTTCTTCTAGTATTTTTAATAATACATCTTTTAGTTCAGATTCTTTTTTTACTTTTGTTATTACATCTTTTCTACCACTTGGTTTTTCTTTGATCTCAGTTACATCTAAGTCGGCATATATTGTAAGTGCGTATGTTCTTGGGATTGGAGTAGCTGATAGAAACAGCATATCTGGTTTATTACCTTTTAATTTAAGTGTATCTCTTTCTTTAACACCAAATCTATGCTGTTCATCAGTTACTACTAAAGATAGATTTTTAAAAGATACTTTATCTCCTAGTACTGCATGAGTACCAATAAGTATATCTACTTCACCAGACTCACATCTTTTAATAACGTTTTCTTTTTCTTTTTTAGTCATCTTACCAGTTAGTAATTCTACTGTTACATCAAAATCTTTAAAGTACTTAGTAAGGTTCTTAAAATGTTGAGTTGCTAGAATCTCAGTTGGAGCAAGCATTACTCCTTGGTATCCAGCAGATGCATTTGCTAGGAGTAATGTTGTTGCAATAATCGTTTTTCCTGAACCAACATCACCTAGTACTAATCTATTCATTCTCTTATTACTCTTTAAATCATTTAAGCCTTCTTTTATACCATTTAACTGATCATTAGTTAGTTTGAATGGAATTGAGTTAATAAACCTTTTTATTAGCTCTATATCAATATTTTTAGCTATTCCTGTTTCTTTATCTTTTAAGTGTTTTAAATAGTTTACTTTAAATAAGAATTCAAATAATTCTTCATGAATTATTCTATTTCTTCCCTTTTCTACTTCTTCTATTGTTTTTGGATTATGAATATATTCTAATGCTTTTTTATTAGTTATTAGATTATGTTTTAAAGCATAATTTTTTGGAATAATATTATTATCTTCTTCTATATAGTTTATTGCTTCTACGATTATGTTTTTAGGGTTTTTAATACCTTTTATTGAATGATATACAGGATTTATTAAAGAATCATTTAATATACCTAGTTTTAAGTTAGATGCTGTAAAAGAGTTATGTATATTATCGTACTTACCTGTTAAGATTACATCTTTACCTATAGTAATACTCTTTTTTAGGTAAGCACGGTTAAATATAGATACTCTTATTACTTTACCGTAGGTTTCAGCATTAAACTTTAATACATTTAAACTACTTTTAATATATGCAGTTGTAGGTTCAGTTACTACTTTTGCATTTATTGTTATAGTAGTTTCTTTACTAGTATTATCTAATACCTCGGGAGATAAGACTTCATATCTATATGGATAAAAGCCTACTAAGTCTTTTATGGTATAGATATTTTGTTTATTTAAATACTCTTTAGTTTTTTCTCCAAGGCCTTTTATACTTTCTAGTTCCATATAGACACCTCTTTATAAATTATAAAATTAAACATAAAAAAAAGTCCACATCCAAGTGAACTACCTTTCCCCTTTTTTAATAAGTTAATAGGAGTATGTATATTTTCATAAAAATGGGGAAAGTCCCCTGAAGACTTTCCCTAAAAGAATAAAAAGGGGTTGACTAGTGTGATACTAGCACCAATTCGCCTTGTTAAGTGAATTGGTAGTTCTTATTCTACCCAAAAAAGATGTTTTGTCAACAAATAAAATCGTTTTTTTTAGTAGTTTTTAAAGGTTTTTTATAATAGGTGCAAATTTGCTATTTTTAGGTCTATTTTTTGTGTACAAATGTTTCTTTTTTTGGTATTATCTATATCGCAGTTACTTATTTTAGCTGTTAGAAACGAGGTATTAATTTTTCAAGATGACAGATGATAGTTTGCAGCGAGAAGAATTAGAAAATGAGATACTAAATATTGTAGCCAGAAGTGGTTATAGTGTTAGTTATGATTGGTTAGTAGATATTATACCTGAATATATTGAATTAATATCTTTACTAATTCAAAATAAATATCTAGCATTATTTTTAGATGAGAATAATAACGGGGTTATTAAATTCACTAAACTTGGTTTAACAAGATTATTTAGTGTTAACCAAAATGAAGCAGTAATTGATTTTGCTACTTATATGAAAGAAAACAATGTTAGTACTTTAGAGTTATGTGACTTCTTAGCTGAAGATGTTATTAATAGTGAAGCTATTGAAATTAGTAATTTTAGTAATTTAAGATTAAGTTTAGAAGATCATAAAGCTTTAACATTAGATAAAAATAAGAAATTATAAAAAAATACTACAAGTTAATTACTTGTAGTATTTTTATTATCTATTTCTTTTTTATCTATGTATTTATAATTCAAATAATTATCTTTTGTTATGACAGTTTCATTTAATGTTGATTCAAGTTCATTTCTTGCTACCTTAGATACATTACCACCTAGTTTAGCTACTTTTTTATTTTCTTCTAATCCTTTAGGATTATTCTTTTTAGCTATTTCTCTTGTTGCGATTTCTCCTAGATCTGCTAAAGCTACTTCTATATCGGTCATATTATCTCTTAGAGATTCTTTTCTAAGTCCTTTGTACTCTTTATATTCTTTTGCTGTAAAGCCTGACCATTGTTTATATATTTCATTAGTTAAGATCGCGTATTCTTTTTCAGTGTTAACTCCATGTTTATTCCATGTATCAGTTAGTTTTTTTCTATCTTGTATTCCTTTAATTCTTTTAATAATCCAGTCTTCAGGATATCCTTTAGCTCTATAAGTATCTATTGCTCTTTGAACTGTTATAGAAGGATCAAATATTTCGTCAATTCTTTCACTTCCTAAGTGTGCTAACCATGCTTTAATTGGTTCTGCATTCTTACTTGGAATTGATTCAATAATTCTAAACATTTCTTCTATGTCACACACGTCAGTCGAACGATATTTACCATCTTCTGCTTTTAGTTTCAACTGTCCGATTTTTTCGGACACTTCATTTCCTTCTTCTATTAGTTTTCTTTTTAAGTCACTCCAATATTTTCTTGGTCTTTCATTTTCAGTTACAATTCTTACTATATCTATAACACTTATGTAGTACTTTTCCTTTTCTTTATCCCATACTGTTCTAATAGTTTCGTTGTTAAATATTTTATTAATTAAATGCATTTTATCTTGGTTCATCTGTTTCCTCCTCTATTTTTTTTATGCCTATTGTATAACCGAATGGCTTTAACAATTTAATTAATGTTGTTATTTGGGGCGTTTTCTTTCTAGTTTCTAATACTGCTATTATTTCCCTTAGAGTACCAGATTCCTCTGCCATTTGTTGTTGTGTTAGACCTAGTTCATGTCTAAGTTTAATAAAATCGCATATTAACCTAAACTCTAAATCCATTGTTTCTTTATCTAATTCAAGTATTTCTTTTTTTAACATTTTAATCACCTGTCTAAGTAATATCATATATTCTATGCGTAGTCAAGTGATTACTTAGATTTTGCTTTATAAATTTTTGTATAAGTTTAGGTTATTTTCTTATTTATATAGTGTGAAACTTTTTGTTAGTTTTTTCTTAAAAAAGTTTCACACTATAAACTAATGATAATTACAATACTCATTTTATTAATTATTCTTATTATTTCAATGTATATGATATAATTCACTTATAGTGGTGATTAGAATGAATAAAAAAGAAAAAATGCTAATAAATGCAAAATTTAGATTTAATAATAATGAATATTTATTATTAACTAATAATAAATGTCAAAAATTTTATTTAAAATTAGATAGTAATAATAAAATTGATTTAGTATCTTTAGAAGAATATGCGATTATTAATAAAGCATTATTTGGTTTAAAAAAGCAATATGGATATACAACTATTGAAATAGAACCTTTAATGAGATTAAAAAAAGGTTTAGTCTCATTATCAGTTGCTGGTTCTATTTTATTAACCCTATCTGGTTGTTCTAAAGGTATTGATAAAACAACTAAAGGTTTAGAAAATATTGGAATTGAAACATCTGTTGTGAACGATGAATTTGAGATTTATAGAATGACAAAGGCTAATTTAGGAGAAAAAGTTGAATATGGTAATATAAACTTTTCTTCTTTGTCTGATACTCCATTCTCTTTAATATGTACACCTAGTGATTTTGGTAAGTATGTTGGCAAATCAAATGTTTCATTTGATGATTTAAGAACTACATTAAAAAATAATAGTAATGTTCCTGAAGAAATAAAAA
>CAMOYX010000025.1 GCA_946630615.1 uncultured Mycoplasmatota bacterium | reverse complement strand
GTAAAGAAATTGCCATAGCATACAAAGCGTTATATCCATCATCATCACTAATATCTAAGTTACTTGCATAATATGTTAATGCTTTTTTTACATAATCTTCTAAACTCATGCTAGTAGTTGATTTATCTTCATCATCATCATTCTTAATAATAGTTATATTAACGCTTGTATGTGAAGCTAAAGTTTTAGATAAAGATGGAGAAACTGGGGTAGTATTAACATCAGATCCACTAAAAATCACTACAAATACAATAAAAATAATTAATATAAAAAGAATAATAAAAAATATTAAAACTAAATGTTTACCAAGTAAAAAATTAATAATAGCCTTAGATCCTTCTGCTTTTAAAGTTTTATTAAATGGTGTAAATGAACTTTGACCATTCTTAGCTCTTCTTTCCATCTCTTCTCTATCTTCAGAAGAAATTTCATCATCACTAGTATATTCGTTATTATTGTTATTATTTCTAATATTATTAATAAAATTTAATCCATGTCTTAAAAAGTTCATCTAATCACCACCAATCTATACATCACAATTTTAACATATTTTTAGAATCTATAAAACAATAAAACCAGGATTAAATCCTGGTATTACTATAATTTAAAATCATCTAAATTAAAGCTTACTTGTTCTTTAACTTCTTCTTTTACTTCATTAGCAGTTTCTATAGTTTCTACATTTAAACTATTATTTACATTTGCTTCTTTTTTACTTTCTAAAGTAACAACTGGTATTACATCAAACACTTCATGTTTAGTAAATACTGAGCCAACACTATTAATATCCATAATAGGTATATTAGTATTCTTTAATTCTAATAGGCCATCATCACTAACAATCATAAAATCATCATGTGTATTAGTTGGCATTACCTTAGTTATTTTATAAGGACTAGTTTTAACTTTCTTTATTAAAGTATTACCTTTTCTTCCTCTTCCAGTATAAACAAGTTCTGATAGTTTTAAACGCTTAGCACTATCTTTATCAGTGAATACTGAAATGTATTCTGTATCATTAAATCCGATTGCACTAGCTAATGTATCATCTTTTAAAGCAATACCTTTAACACCAGAGCCTCTAACACCTACTAAAGTAACTTCTTCTCTTGGATACATTACATAGTATCCTTGACTAGTTACCATTAAAATATTCTTCTTAGTTCTAAATGCAGCAACTACTTCATCATCATTATCTTTTAACTTCATAGCTGTCATAATCTTACTAGTTCTTGATACTTCAAATTCACTTTCAAGTGTACGTTTTACCATACCGTTCTTAGTAGCTAAAGTGAATTCTCCTTCTTTTTCATAGATGAACGCACTTACTACTTTCTCATTTTCTAACACTCCACTTACTACGTTATTTAAGTGTTTACCAATTTCTTTCCATTTAGAATCAGGTATTTTTATAACTGGTAAGAATGCATAGTTACCACGATTAGTAAATAAGATAATATTATCTAAAGTTGAAACATCAAAAGTATTAATAATATAATCTCCTGGTTTCATTGAAGGCATTTCATCATTTCTAGCATCGTAACTCTTCTTAGATACTCTCTTTAAGTATCCTTCTTTAGTTACAACAACTACTACTTGTTCCTTAGGAATCATTGCCTTTTCATCAATATCTATCTTAGTAATTTCATCTTTAATTATAGTACGTCTAGCATTACCATATTCTTTCTTACATAGTTTTAACTCTGTAATCATTACATGCTTTAATGCATCTTCGTTATTTAATATTTGAGTCCAAATAGCAATATTCTTTCTTAGTTCTTCCATTTCCTTTGTAACATCTAAAATATCTGTGTTAGTTAATCTATATAATTGCATTTCTACAATATATTTAGCTTGTTCAAAATTAAAATCAAATTCTTTAACTAAGTTTTCAATAGAATCTTGTTTATTCTTTGATGCTCTAATTACTTTAATAACTTCATCTAATATAGAAATAGCTCTAGAAACACCTTCTAATACATTTAGTCTTTCTTCAGCTTTTCTCTTATCATAAGCAGTTCTTCTTGTTACTACTTGTTTTTGATGAGCAATAAATGCATCAAGGATATCTAATACTCCAACATACTTTGGTCTACGATTAACAATAGCTACCATATTAAAGTTATAGTTAACTTGTAAATCAGTATTTTTATATAAGTATTTTAGTATTAAAGATGCATCTACTCCTTTTTTAAGGTCTATTACAAGTCTAGCCATATTTTCATAGTCAGACTCATCAACTACATCATTAATGCCTTCAATCTTTTTATCTAATTTAATATCAATTATTTTCTTTAATAATTGTTCTTTAACTATTCCATATGGAATTGATTTAACAATTATTTGTTTATGTCCTTTTTCTTCAACTATTTCACAATCAGCTCTTAATACTACTTTACCTCTACCAGTAGTATAAGCTTTAATAAGTTCTTCCCTACCTTCAATAACACCACCTGTAGCAAAATCTGGTCCAGGCATTATATCCATGATTGTCTCAAGTCTTGAATTAGGAGACTCAATTCTCTTAATTGTTGCATCAATTACTTCAGATAAGTTATGGCTTGGTATTTCAGTTGCATAACCTGCAGAAATACCTGTAGATCCATTAACTAAAAGGTTAGGAAATCTAGCAGGAAGTACTGTTGGTTCTAGTTCAGTATCGTCAAAGTTGTAAGTCATTTCAACAGTATCTTTTTTAATATCACCTAGCATCATTTCACTAATCTTAGCTAATCTTGCTTCAGTATAACGGCTTGCGGCTGGACCATCACCATCTATTGAACCATTATTACCATGAACATCAATAAATGGTTCTCTCATCTTCCATGGTTGAGATAAGTGAATAATTGCATCATAGATAGATGAGTCACCATGTGGGTGGAAATTACCCATGATATAACCAACAGCTTTAGCAGACTTTTGATATGGTTTATCAAAAGTATAACCTGCTTTTTGCATACCAAATAAAATTCTTCTTTGTACTGGTTTTAAACCATCTCTAACATCAGGTAGGGCTCTTTCTTGAATTATTTCTTTAGAGTATCTTCCAAAAGAATTCTCCATTATTTCATCAAGACTAAAATCACTTACTTCTCTACCTATGACATTTACAAAATCATCTTTATTTCTTGCCATAAACTACCTACTTTCTAAAGTCATCTTCTAGTGTAAAATCAACGTTTTCGTTTATCCAAGCTTTTCTTGGTGCAACCTCATCACCCATTAAAACATGAATTCTTTTCTCTGCTAATGCAGCATCAGTAAGATTTACTCTTATTAATCTTCTATTCTTAGGTGACATTGTTGTTTCATATAACTCATCAGGGTTCATCTCACCAAGTCCCTTAAATCTTTGTAACTTGTATGGCTTATCTCCAAGTTCTTGTCTACGTTTCTCTAAATCCTCACTTGTAGAGATATATTCCTTTTCTCCCTTTTTACCAGTTTCAATTGAATACAAAGGAGGTGTTGCAATATAAAGCATTCCATTTTCTATTAAAGGTCTCATAAACTTATAGAAGAATGTAATTAATAGAATTTGAATATGAGATCCATCGACATCGGCATCTGTCATGATAATTACTTTACCGTAGTTAGATTCTTTATAATCAAATGTTTCTCCTAAACCAGCACCTATTGCATATTCAATTTGTCTTAGCTCAGCATTACTTTCTATATCATGTGCTGATGCTTTTTCAGTATTTAATACTTTACCTCTTAAAGGTAAGATTGCTTGATGCTCTTTATCTCTAAATGACTTAGCTGAACCTCCGGCAGAATCTCCCTCGACTAAGAATAATTCGTTATGAATATAATCTCTACCTGTAGCCTTAGCTAACTTCTCAGATATAATTTTCTCTTTATTAATCTTATTCTTAGAATTATTCTTAACTGCTTCTCTTGCTTTTCTTGCTGCTTCTCTTGCTTCTTTAGCTTTAGAAGCTTTTTCTAGAATACTTAAAGCAGTTTCTCTATTTTCTTCTAAGAAGAATTTCATGTTTTCATACACTATGTTATCGCATACATTTTTAGCTTCTGGGGTACCTAATTTACCCTTAGTTTGTCCTTCAAATTGTAATAAGTCTTCAGGTATACGTACATTTATAACTGCAGTTAAACCTTCTCTTAAGTCTCCTCCATCAAGTGAGTCTTTTGGTTTTATTATTCCATTACCTCTAGCATATTCATTAAATGCTTTAGTTAAACCAGATTTAAAACCTACTTCATGAGATCCACCATCACTAGTTTTAACATCATTAACAAATGATTCAATTATTTCAGAATCACTTGTAGTGTATTGCATAGCAATAGATACACCTATTCTATTCTTTTCATTTTCAAAACGTATAACATTATTATGAATAGGATTCTTATTTTCATTTAAATATTTAACAAATGCTTCAATACCTTCTTCATAATGATATTTAGCTTGTAAGTTATCTTCTTCATCAATTATTTCAATAGTTACATTAGGATTTAAGAAAGCACTTTGTTGCATTCTTTCACTTATAGTAGTGAAACTAAAATTACAATTCTTAAAAATAGTTTTATCAGGCATAAACTGTACTATAGTACCAGTCTTATTAGTCTTACCAATTTCTTTTAAAGGTTCTAAAACTTTTCCACCTTCATTAAACTTAATTTGGCTAATCTTACCTTCTTTATAAATAGTAACAGTCATCCATTCAGATAAGGCATTAACTACAGATGCACCTACACCATGAAGTCCACCTGATACTTTATAAGCACCTTCTTCAAACTTTCCACCTGCATGTAATACTGTATAGATTACTTCTGGAGTACTTTTACCTGATTCATGCATACCAATTGGTACACCACGTCCATTATCAGCAACTGTAATACTTCCATCTTTATTAATTAAGATTTTAATATAGTTACCATATCCATTGATAACTTCATCCATACCATTATCTACTATTTCCCAAATAAGATGGTGCATACCTCTCTTATCTGTAGAACCTATATACATACCTGGTCTTTTTCTAACAGCTTCAAGACCTTCAAGTATTTTTATTGAACTAGAATCATAATTTTTTGCCATCTTGTAATCATCCTCACTAATTTTCATTTACGTATGGATTATAGCATAAAAAAAAGCCTTATTAAAGAAAAACAAATGTTTTTTCCTTTAATTTAAGGCTATTTTTATATTTTAAATAGATTAAACATATCTTTATGTTTATAACATTTCTTTAATACAGTAGTATCTTGTTCAATAATCTTATCTGTAATTAATCTTTCAATTATATTTGAATTAACGTTACGACTTACTCCAGATACTTGTACAATTAGTCTCTTTGTAAACATAACTGTACTCATAGTAGCAGGTATTACTTTATAGACATTTTTACCATTTATCTTACTAGCTATTTTCATGTCTTTTTCATAGATTTTATCTATTTTCTTTATTCTTTCAATTCCTTTATTAGCCATTTCATCAATTAACTTAAGGAAGAATTTAAAGTAGTTAGTATAATATCCATTTGCGCATTCTTCTAATAACTTAGTAAGTTCATCTTTTCTATTAACTAATACTTCACTTAAGAAAAGTATTTTCTCATCTCCTGTAAGTATTTTATTGTAATCGTTAATAGTTATTTCAGCTAATAAATAGTTATGATATTTACGAATAATTGCTTGATATAAAATAGCTATTCTAATTAAATTAGCATCTGTTAAATTATTAAATAAAGATTTCTTAACATCTTCTACTACTTCTTTAGATGCACTAATTTGATATGCATCTTCACTAGATTTATTTAATGCTTCACACACTTCATTAAATCTTTTAGCATTCTCATCTTTCATATATTCATAATAGAAAATATTATTCTTATCTAATCTTTCTCCATTTAATAATAAAGACATATAAGTCTCAATAGATAGCATTGGTTTAATGAAAACATTTCTACCATATGTTGCCTTTGTTAATAATGTTTTGTAAGTTGCTAGGCTAACAGATGCACTTTCAAGTATACTAAGCAATTCTTTATCAAGTGAATAGTCAACCCCGTTTATCATCATAAATAAACTATCCATAAAATCCCCCGCTTGCTTTCATCAAACGTAGTATAACACAAAACTTTTATAAGTGCATTACAAATTTTACTTTTGGTGCATTTTTTTAAAACTTTATATTAAATGCCTTTTTACCAGGAAATTTAGCTTTCTTTCCTAAGGATTCCTCAATTCTCATAAGTTCATTATATTTAGCTATTCTGTCTGTTCTACTCATAGATCCTGTTTTAATTTCACCTGTATTAAATGCTACAGCAAAATGTGCAATTGAAGTATCTTCAGTTTCACCAGATCTATGAGATATTATAGCTTTATAATTTGCTTTAGCAGCCATTCTTATAGTTTGTATTGTTTCAGATACAGTACCTATTTGATTTAACTTAATAAGTATTGCATTACATAATCCCATATTAATACCTTCTCTAAAGATCTTAGGGTTAGTAACAAATAAATCATCACCAACTAATTGAACATTCTTAGATATTTTATCTGTTAATAACTTATGTCCTTCATAGTCTTCTTCTGATAAACCATCTTCTATAGATACAATTGGATACTTTTCACATAACTTAATTAAATAATTAACCATTTGCTTAGTTGTTAATGGTTTATGATGACTCCATCTAAAATCATACTTATGAGTTTCTTTATCATAAAATTCAGATGCAGCAACATCCATTGCAATAACAAAATCTACTCCAGGAATATAACCTGCCTTAGTAATAGCTTTAACAATATATTTTAAAGGTTCTTCGTTATCTTTTAGATTAGGTGCAAATCCACCTTCATCTCCAACACTTGTTACTTCTCCATCACTTTTTAATAATCCCTTTAAAGTATGGAATACTTCAGAACCCATTCTAATACTTTCTTTTACTGATTTAGCTCCTATAGGCATTATCATAAATTCTTGGAAATCTATATTATTATCAGCATGAGCACCACCATTAATAACATTCATCATTGGTACAGGTAAGGTATTACCTTTACCATTATTTAAATATTTATATAAAGGTATACCTGCATCATTTGCAGCAGCATGACAAACAGCCAAACTAACACCTAAAATAGCATTAGCTCCAAATCTTTTCTTAAATGGAGTACCATCTGCTTCTATCATAGCTTTATCTATTTTTTGCTGTTCTCTTGGATTCATTCCAATAACTACTTTAGATAAATGATTATTAACATTATATACAGCTGCTAATACTCCCTTACCTAAGTAACGTTTTGGATTACCATCTCTTAGTTCTAATGCTTCATTTTCTCCAGTAGAAGCACCAGATGGAACAGTAGCTCGTCCCATTACTCCATTATCTAAAGTAACTTCAACTTCTACAGTTGGGTTACCTCTTGAATCTAATACTTCTCTTGCATATACTTTTTTAATCACACTCATTATTAATCCCTACTTTCATATTAATTATACCTTAAGTATTATAAAAAATTATAACAAAAAATAAAAGAAGTTTACTTCTTTTATTTTTATTATTTTTATTAACAATGTGGTCCATAGCATGAATAATTATCATTATGAGCATCATAATCTTCTTGGCTATCATAGAATCTTCCAGAATAATCTGAAGTTTCCCAATATAATGAATCATCGGAGTCACTATCATAACTTGGCTCATAATGAACTGAGAAACTTAATTTAACCTCATAGTTACTAGCTGGCATTGAAATATCTTTATCTACTTCACCAGCAGTTACTCCATTATAATCATAACCACCTTTAGCTTTTACATCAGTTACTTTAACTTTTGTACCTTTTTTAACTCTTTGATAGAAATCATCTACATCGTTAGCAACTAACCTACCATCTAAATAAATATCAGCAGTACCCATACCACCAAGGTTACCACCTGAACTTCCATTTAAATCAAAATAGAAGTTAGATACACCATGAGTATCAATAGTAGTTTTACCAGTAATAGTAAACTGATATACATAAGTATTATTTGCACTACTATATCTAGAATCTGTTACTAGATAGTTAGCATTAACACTAAAGACTAATTTTAATTTTTCTCCATATCCAAATCTATTAGCAGTAGTTACTGATTGACCTCCATTACTATTTATCTTATATAGTTTTCTACCAAAGATAGAATTATTATCACTTCTACCGCCATCTATATATTCTCTTAAAACTAAATCATAATAATTTAATTTAAATCCATAATAGAAAGTTGTATCTTTTTGATAACAAGTATCTATAGAGAAACTTGGCCTAGTATAATTATTATTATCATTTGTATAAGTATAAGTTTTATCATACCAACCTAAGAAAGTATAACCAGTTCTAGAATCTATTGGTGCATTTCTAACTCTTGCACCTTTATTTATTACTCTTTGTTCTACACTACCATTAAACTTAGTATATTTAATAGTTATTTGAGGAATAGTAAATGATTTTTCTACGCTTTCATTACCAGCAGTATCAACTACTTTTACAGTAACAGTATTCTTAGCTGTTTCAGATTGATTTGTAAAATTACAAGTATTTGTTTTACTTTCTTTATATGTACCATTATTAATTTTACAGTAATATCTATATACTCCTGATCCAGTATCACTAGCATTTATAACTGCTGATACTGTTGTAGCATTTTGAGTAACAGTTAATTTATCAACTTTAGGGCTAACATAGTCTACTTTATAATAATCTGAGCAATATACTTTAGAATTACTTGCTTTATCTGTTGCTTCTAAACATATTCTTTGTTCTGAAGAACTTGTGCCAAATTTCTTAGTATAAGTATTACTTACATAATTTGCTATTTGTTTACAATTCTTGCCATTACTATCACATAGATTATTCTTATCTTGTTGTAATCCTGATGCAACACCATTACTCTTAGGATCAGCATATGTTGCAATAAGTTTCAAATTCTTATACCAACCATTAGTACCTAATTCTGTTTCATTAGCTACTTGTTTATAAGTAATAGTAGGCATTGTTCTATCAATCCATACTTTATTTGAGAAAACGTTACTTTGATTACCAGCTTTATCTATTGCCATTACATGTACATATTTTTGGATATCGTTAGTTTCGTATACATTTTTATTACTATAATTATTTTTATTATTTGTAATATATAAATTATTATCAGTAGGATATGTAAATCTTGCCCAAGCTTTAGCAGTAGAACTACTTCCTTCTACATTATTATCAATATAATAATAGTAAGAAGATATATCATTACTAGGACTAGCAATAGATAACTTAAGATCAGTATTTGTCCAGCCATCTAACCCTTTAACAGTGGCATTTATTTTAGACACAACTGGGGCACTCTTATCAATGTTATCAACAGAGAATTTAGCCTTACTTGAAACATTACCAATCTTATCAGTAACCTCAATAGTAAAGTCTCCATTCTTATCTAAATTTATTTGATTAATACCTTCTAATACATCATTGTTTTCATAAACAACACTACTATCTTTATATACCTTATAACTTGCAAGTCCAGATCCTATTCCATCACTCATATTA
The DNA here is from genome assembly GCA_946630615.1 of uncultured Mycoplasmatota bacterium. Classification (GTDB taxonomy): domain Bacteria; phylum Bacillota_I; class Bacilli_A; order RF39; family UBA660; genus Ventrenecus. Next base: position 2,045 of record CAMOYX010000025.1, on the reverse strand, counting down.
ACATTTATAATTTTAGATGATGAGCTAAAACCTTCAGATACATAAATACCATTTTCATCTATCTTAGGACTTTCTACATCTAAGTTTATTTGTCTTTGACTAGATACAGTAAATACATCATTAGTTATTTCACCATACTCACCAGATACAGTGCTACCTAAATCAAAATCTACCATTAATCCGATTTGAGCAGTAGTTACATCACTATTTGTAACATCATAGTATTCACATTCTGATAAAGGCTTTGAACTTCCCTTAACACATGTTTTTTCATTATTACCATACCAAGTAATACTAGTAATCTTATTCCTATATTCACTTTCTTTACTTGAATCATTAAAAGCAATTGATAATCTAGCAAGCTTAGCTTTTGACCAACCATTACCACCAATATCAGTTTCTTTAGTAGCTTCACTATCTTCATAAAACTTAGCATCTATATGAACAAGTCCATACATGCTTTCAAGTTCTTCTCTAGAGTAACATACATCACTATTAATTATACTAATACTATCTTCCTTAGACTTATCATAAGAAACTCTTAACACATCACATAACATACTACGATTATTATAATTATCATAGTATTCTCCAGTTTCATTATCAGCAGATAATAAACCTTCCTTAATTAAATCACCAACATTAAATACAGAAGCACTTGCACTTTCAGCATATACTATTGCTTTATCTTTTACTTCTTTTATTTTAGTTTCATATAAGCCTTTATTAATACTCTTAGTAACAGATAAATAACTTGGTACAGCAATAATTGCTATCATTCCAAGTATTAATATAACAGCTAATAATTCAACTAATGTAAAACCATTTTTTTTCATAAATTGCACTTCCTACTAACTATTTCAAATCATTAAATAAGCTAAAATTAATAGATAAACCATTATCACAATTAACTAGCATAACAACATTTCCACTTCTAAAAAATTTACACTTAACTAATTCATCATTTTCTTCATACTTATTAACAAGTATTTTATTTAAAGTCTTATATATTTTATTCATATCTATCCAAATATATTTATTCTTATCCAATTTACCATCCTCTATATAATAACTATATATTAAGGTATATAGATTCTTTAAATAATTATCTGAATCTAACATACTAGATTCTAAAGTATCTAAATTAGTTAAATATTCATTATTATCTTTATCGTAATCAATTCTATATTTAACATTATCCCTATCATAATATAAATAATTACCTTTAACATGACTTCTTAATTCAATCTCTTCTAATAAGTTAGTAATACTAGCTTTATAAGATTTAGGATTAATAGCTAAATCTTTAGAATAATCTTTTAAATTATTAAGAAATGTTTCTTTATCTGTTTTAAATTCTTCGTTAATATTAGTAATATCTAGCTTAATATAATCATTATTGCTTATACATTTAATTGATTTAACATTGTTATAATCTAAAGAAACTAAGCAATAAGGATTACTAGAATCTACTATTATTTGATCAGATTTTAGTTCATATGAATAGGCAATATGTGTAAAATTAATAAACTCTTCACTTGTTAAATCTACTTTAATTTCTGAATTAATAAAATATCTTTTATTCTTTATTTTATTACCAATAAGTACTAGAAATTGATTTAAATCTATAGTTTCATAATCCTTCTCTATATGGTTAAAAGTTTTAGTTGCTTCTTTACTAATACTTAAAGCACTTAAATAAGCATTATCTACTTTAATATTATAAAAATCTTTATCATTATTCTTAACATAAATTAAACCTTTAACATTATCCAATTTACCATTAGTTATATATTTATTATTGTTAAAATTATTTTCTAAAACAAATCCATAATAATCATAATTAGTATTAACATTAACTCTAAAAACAAAGAAGATTAAAACAAGAATAGCAACAATAAATAAACTAACTAAAACTCCAATCTTTAAGAATTTATTCATACACACTCATCCCTATTATTAATTAAATAATAAAACATATATATTTTTAATTCAATAAAAAAAGAATATATGTTTTATATTCTAATTTACTCTTAATGTTGTAA